>JAILAS010000190.1 GCA_024681495.1 Eubacterium sp.
AAACGGATTTTATGCTTATTATCGAGTCCCCAAGCACGTAGTTCATCCACAACCATCTGATCTCCATCATTTGGAGCATAATCCGCACTAATATATACTCGTTTACTCATGTTCATTCTCCTCACATTTAATCTGATAACTATATAGTATCATTCCAGCTAACCATAGTCTATCTTATAAGAGAATTAACATTAATATTACAATACACTATTATTAAGCTATTACTCGAACAATATCACTTAAGCAAATAAATGGTATAAAGATTTGCAAATACCATTCCCTCCTCGATTTTCAGGTCATCAAGAAGGAGACATTGGAACAGCACTGCCCTTATATAATCATCATTCAGCCTGAAAAGCTCCCTATATTTCTCAGGAGCCGCCTGTACCTTCCCCTCATCGCCTGCCATGTTCTTTCTATACTCAAGGCAATCCGCATAGAGATTGCGAATCTGATTCTTTCCGAGATAAAAAGCATAAGCCTCTTTCCCTTCATATATCTTTCTACATTTCTCAAGTTCTTCCTCAGCAATAGAAAAAGCACAGATACAGGTTTCTATTACCGTCTTTCCGTTGTAATCCGGTTTCAGCTTTCCGCCATACCAGTTTATATGTTGGTATATCTCCTCTCTGCCTGTTATAAGCGAAGCCCTGTGAAAATCTGTTTTTCCAAGAAACACATCCATATATACATTGTTGGCAGAAAGCGTGTCATTCCATATGAGTTTCTTATGCTCCTTGACACGGAGCAGGTATTGGAGTACGTTCAGCAATCTGTCCCTGCTATCGATTTCCCTTAATCCCTCCTCCGGGACGATCAGACTGTCAAATATCAGCGGCGTAGAGCCTTTTTCAATTTCCTTTGCTACAAGTGTTTCCAAATCTTTTGCCATTTTTCCCTCCTGTTTTTTGCAAATAAAAATGGCAGCTACAAGATTTATCTAATAACTGCCTTATCGCTACTTATGTATTTTTTAAACAAATATGCACGGTCCGCTTTCACATCAGATTCTATCTCTATCCCCAAAATGTGGAGCGCCATCTTAATTGCATCTGCCAGCGCTTCATCGGAATTATCAAGTCTTGTGATACAGACGCAATCATCAAATTCTTTATCTTTCTGTTTAAGGATCCGGATCAGCTTTATCCTTGCATTCCTGCAAAGCTGAGTCTTTGCATACTCACACCGATATCCATCCTTTGTATTGTAAAACGGTTTTGATATTTCAATAACCGCATTTCTTTCCTTTATGTAATTTGCAAGAGGAACACCGATTAATTCCTCTTCATCTATGATAACCGTATAACCCTCCTGCAAAAGATACTGTCGCAGAAGCATATCAGGGAATATATTTTCAAATTCTTTTCTGCATATATGACACGGCTCTTTATCTATTGCCCTGTCTGCAATCTTCGCTCTCCATCTGTGTCCGTGGCAACACTTCCACCAGACTATCCGTAAGGAATTACGATTAACCTGCTCCGGCACTATCATGTTATTGCGGTCATAATCCCATTCACATAACAGTTCTGCATCTGTTGTGGCAAGGTCATTTTTACCTGCCATGACAACCTTATCAGCGCATACCGGACAGGAAGAACCTTTCACTCTGCTGTCTATTACCGCCCGCCATTCATAACCGCATACACGGCATTTCCACCAGACATTGCTTCGTGACTTCGGGAATACTTCATCCGCCTTCTTCGGCGCATTCCTTTCAGACCATTCAGCTGCAATCTCTGGATAATTGCTTGCAAGGTCATTAAAGCCCTTGTATAGAAGATGCCCCTCACAATACGGACAATTGCTCCCATAATACCTGTCTGCCACCTTTGCAGCCCACTCATGACCGTGAATACATCGCCACCATACAGATTTATTTGTGCATGGGAGTACCATATCCGGCATCAGCGGCATATTTTTATCGGACCACTCATTTACCAATTCGGGCTTCATCGTCGCAAGGTCATTAAATCCTTTTAGAAGCTGATTGCCTGAGCATATCGGGCATTTTGCTCCATTTACCCTGTTCTTTACTATCGCCTGCCACTCATGACCACAGGCACCTTTCCACCACACCCGTTTATGAGACCCGGTTGTGACATCTCCAGGCGTAAGCGGAAGATTTTTATCGCTCCACTGCACGACAAGCTGCGGACATTTCTCCGCTATTGTTTCATTCATGCCATCACAGCCTCCCTGCTATGATCTGTACCGTTGTAATCCCTGCTTTTACTATAGTTACGATGGCAACAAAGCCTCCAATAATTCCGCCTATGATACAGTCCAAGGCAATCACGCCAAGAGAACCCGCTATACCAATGTTTCTCGGAATCAGCCATAACCACATACGTCTGATCCCAAAGGGAAAACCGACAAGGATCCAAAACAGGAAGAAATCAAAGCCTTCCTGCTTATTGCAGACAGGATAGCAGAACAATACCATAAATCCGATTGCTACAAGCGGTATTATTACCTTGAAAAGCATTGCTGATAATCTCTCACTCATTAACGATTCTCCTTGTCATTTCATCATCAATCTTCATTTCGATACCTACCTGCCTTGCTTCCGTCTCCTCGACCTGCATATCGAACCTGACCTCGTCCTCACTCATTTTCTTTTCAATCACCTTAAGCCATTCATCGCTGTGCATATCATGGTTGACAAGCTGCGTATAGAAAGTGTCCATCGTGGTAGGTGCATTAAACAATGTGGCAATCATGTATTTCTTTATGTTATGGATTTCCCCAAGGTTCTCTGAAACCTTCCACATCGCATACTCAATATGGCTTGCATTCAAGGACAGGAACCGCTTTTTTATAATGCACTGCGGATACTCTGTTCCTCCGATGACCAATTTGTCACGCTTCCCAACGACCATCTCAACAATCACCTGAAACATTTCCTCGTACCGGTTATTAAATTCTGCCTGGTATCTGGGAGCATAATCATAATAATCAATATTCGCTTTAATCTGGTCTATGAGTTTTTCAACCTCATCCTCATCTCTGTCACATCCTGGCTTATCCACAGACTCATGTTCTCCTGTAGTACTTCCAGTAACTGGGATAAGATTATGATTAGTCTCAGTAAACTCATGTATATTTAAAAGAGTATTATTAGGTGCGGATTTTCCCACTTCTAGAGCTTGGTTTTTCATATCTCTAGAACTTGTTTTTTCCTCTTTCAAGAGATTGGTTTTTCCGTTTTCAGAAAAAAGTTTTCCACAGGCATCTGTTTTTCTAGAGGACGATATTTCCGACTTCTTAGTAACAAAATTCTTCACGTAAATGATGTCCGGCTTGCCCTGTCCCCTTCTTTTTTTCTCAATAAGGCCGAAATCTATGAGATTTTTGAGCGTTGCCCTTGCCTTATCCGGGCTGCAATTACGCAAAAGCTTCTGAATTGACTCCAATGACCTTATGACATAGGTTCTTCCATCTTCATCAACCCATCCGTTCTGCTTTGAAAGGGCAACCTGTTCATGCAAGAAACCGTATAAAACGCATTCAGCCAGACCTAATTCTTCGTAGTCAGGATCCTCAAAAAACACCTTTGGTGTCTTCAGAAACCGGAACTGCTCACTCTCTGCACCGGAGTAATAATCGTATTCAAACTTTGCCATAATCAGATACCTCCGTGCTTCTTACGATAGTCTTCAAGAAGTCTTACAATAAGGCTCTCTATTTCGGCATCGCTCGCTTCTGCCGGAAAGTACTGCATAATGACCTCATGCTTAATCACTACATTTCTTTCCTTAATACCTGCTACTGCAAGCAGGGCATGGAGTGCTTCCTTGGTGCATGATTTTTCCTGTGACAGTTTTTTTATCTGCTGGGCCTGTGATAAAGAAGGTACTACATTATCCTCTTTCATCACTTCCAATAATAGATACTGTTCATTTGGACTTATGTATGACAGCTCAACCGCCGGGTTGAACTTGATTTTTTTGCAGTCTACCATTTCCAATAGTTCAGGAAGAAGCTCCGTTAAACGGATATATCTTTGGATAGTTCTTGCGCTATCACTGTTGCCCTCGCTGAGCTGATTCACGCTCCATAAATTCTCGCCAACTTGGCGAGAATTATTTGCATCAGGGCGTCCCGCCTTATTCTGTCGCTTTATCGCATCAAGCTTCATTTTATAAGCGTACGCTTTTTCGCTTGGAAGGATTTCTTCTCTTTGAAGATTGGCATCCACCATTGCAATTACGGCTTCATCATCCGTCAAATCTCTGATGATAACCGGAACCGTCTTTAATCCGACTATTTCAGCTGCATGTCTGCGCCTGTGACCGGATATCACTTCATATCCGCCTTCTGGCCTGTTGCGCACCATAATAGGTACAAGGATGCCGTTTTCCCTAATGCTTTCAACAGTCTGCGACATCTTATCATCGTCCAAAACCTTGAACGGATGATTTTGGAATGGGAAAAGTTCTCCAATCGGTACATCAAGCACCTGTCCCGTCTGTTCCTGATCTATACCAAAGAGCGAATCTAGATTCTTGAGCTGTACCCGTTCAGGAAGAGGTTTTTTAGCAGCCATGTTCCAGCACCTCCCTTGTCAGCTCTTCAAAAGCCTTTGCGACCTTGCCTTTGCCATCGTGCTTGTAAATACTAACACCAAAAGCAGTACTCTCCTTTGCCCTTACAGACTCAGGAATCATTACGTCAAAGACCTTTATCTGGCTTCCATATGCCTCACGCAGCTTGCCGATTATATCCTTTTCGTGGTTGGTACGGGTATTAACTTTATTAATGACAATCCCTTCGACTTCCAGCTTGCGATTAAGCTTCCTCTTGGTTGAACCTATTGACGCAAGAAGCTGTTGTAATCCAGCCATTGAAAGATAAGAAGCCTCAACAGGAATGATTACCGAATCAGCGGCAGTCAGCACATTGATCGTCACCAGATTAAGGCTAGGGGAGCAGTCGATTAAAATATAATCATATTCATCCCTGACACTCGATACAAAAGCATCAAGCAGATGTTCCCTGCTTAATGCGTTCATGATCATGTAGTCCATCCCTGCAAGCTTGATATTGCAAGGCATGATATCCACGCCTTCCTCGTTATGCAGAATATATTCCGACGTGTCAATCTGTTCTTCCTTTATCTCACGCTCAATAAATGATGCAAGAGTGTTCTCTAATTCATCCGCATTATCAATTCCAAGGCTGGATGTAAGATTGCCCTGCGGATCTGCGTCTATAACCATTACTTTCTTTCCATTCATGGCAAGGCCCACGCTTAGATTGCTTGCCACAGCGGTCTTACCCACACCGCCTTTCTGGTTTGCTATTGCGATTACTTTTGACATAACCGTATCCCTCCATTGTTATCCTGCTACCTTTGCTTCCCTGGCAGCTATCTTAGTTTTTTTATCAACATCCGTGAAAACACGGAATATTCTGTTTGTCCCCTTGTTCTTCAAGGGCTGTGATTTGCTTGTAATCTGATATACTTTATCTTTTTCCATGTGCTCAAGGTAATCCTTAAGCTCATATGTAGGTCCCGAAATTCTTATTTTTAACATCTTTTTTCATTCCTCCTCTGATTGGATATAATTTCTGTCTCATTTCGGGAACGGTCATTCTTCGCATCGCATCTACTGCACCTGTCGCTGCACAAGTTCTCATGTTCACTTCCTCCTTGAGTTTATTTAGCCAACTTTATTCTTTGACCATAACAAAAGGACACTCTCAAAAGATTTCTCTTTTAGAAAGTGTCCTTAATTTTGCAAATATTTGATTGACTACCCAAGAAGTAAATGCATTATCATGTACTGTCCTGCATCTACCATTGGAACTATTGTGGTACCTAAGCTCCTTTTACCACTCGAAACCCTTGATTTTACTAGGGTTTACTTGCCTGCTGACTTCAAAGTCGGGAACAGCAGCACATCCCTTATCGCGGGGCTGTCTGTCATCAGCATGCAGAGGCGGTCGATGCCGTAGCCGATGCCGCCCGTGGGGGGCATTCCGATCTCGAGGGCGTTCAGGAAGTCCTCGTCGGTGTGCTGGGCCTCTTCGTCGCCGGCATCCGCATTGGCGTCCTGCTGGGCGAAGCGCTCGCGCTGGTCGACGGGGTCGTTGAGCTCGGAGTATGCGTTGCACATCTCCCAGCCGTTCATGAACATCTCGAAGCGCTCCACGAGCTCGGGGTTGCCGGGCTTCTTCTTGGTGAGCGGCGAGATCTCGATGGGATGGTCGGTAACGAACGTGGGCTGAATCAGGTGATCCTCGACGTACTCCTCGAAGAAGAGACTCAGAATGTGGCCCTTGGTGTGCCACTCCTCGAACTCGATTCCCTTCTCCTTGGCGAGCGCCTTGGCCTCGGCCGTGTCCTTGATCTCGTTGAAGTCGATTCCGGCGTACTTCTTCACGGCATCGATCATGGTGATGCGCTCGAAGGGCTTGCCGAGATCCATCTCGATTCCCTTGTATGTGATGGTGGTGGAACCTGTCACCTCCTGGGCGATGTGGCGATACATCTCCTCGGTGAGGTCCATCATTCCGTTGTAATCCGTGTATGCCTGGTAGAGCTCCATCAGCGTGAACTCGGGGTTGTGACGGGTGTCGAGTCCCTCGTTTCTGAACACGCGGCCGATCTCATACACGCGCTCCATTCCGCCGACAATAAGCCTCTTCAGGTAGAGCTCGAGCGAAATGCGGAGCTTCAGGTCCTCGTCGAGCGCATTGAAGTGCGTCTCGAAGGGACGTGCCTCGGCGCCGCCGGGATTGGCGACCAGCATGGGCGTCTCCACCTCCATGAAGCCCTTCGCGTCGAGGAACTTACGGATGGTGCTCAAAATCTTCGAGCGCTTCACGAACACCTCGCGGCTCTCGGGGCTCATAATGAGGTCGATGTACCTCTGCCTGTAGCGCTGGTCGGTGTTGGTCAGGCCGTGATACTTCTCGGGCAGAATCTGCAGCGACTTCGACAACAGAACCATCTCCTCGGCGTGGATGGAAATCTCGCCGGTCATGGTCCTGAAGGCATATCCCTTCACGCCGAAAATATCGCCGATATCGGACTTCTTGAAGTCCGCGTAGCTGTCCTCTCCGATGGCGTCGCGCGCCACGTAGATCTGGATGTCGCCCTTGAGGTCGCGGACGTTGCAGAACGATGCCTTACCCATGACTCTCTTGAAGAGCATGCGGCCGGCCACCGAAACGTAGATCGGCGTCTCGTCCATCTTCGCACGGCGGGCGTTGTACTCCTCGCGGACCGCCTTCCTGGCGTCGGCCTCCTCCATGCCCTCGGTATCGGGCTTTCCGGCCTGCCAGTCGCCGATGACCTCTTCCTCGTGTTTGATGTAGAGCTCCTTGACCTCATCGGAGTGATGGGTCTGGTCGTACTTCGTGATGACGAAGGGATCCTTGCCTGCTTCCTGCAGGTTCTGAAGCTTGTCGAATCTGACCTTTCTCAGCTGGTTGATATCCTGTGAAGACTGATTGTTCTGCTCTGCCACGTATTTTCTCCTTATTTACTGTAACGTATGTGTTGCTCAGATTGCCGGCCGGGTCGGCCGGCAATTATGTAAACCGAAGCTCGTCGGTTATGCTCAAAAGACTTTCGATTGAATCGATTTCGTTGACTCTTCCGCGGAGCTTCGACGCTCCCTTCATTCCGGCGGTGTACCAGGCCACGTGCTTGCGCATCTCGCGGACGGCGACGTACTCGCCCTTCACCTCAGTGAGGAGCCTCGCGTGTCTCACCATCATGTCGCAGATGCCGTCGATGTCGGGTCTGCCGGTGTATGCGCCGGTTTCCTCGTACTCCAACATGTCGTGGAAGAGCCAGGGGTTCCCGCGCACTCCGCGCGCCATCATCACCGCGTCGCACCCCGTCTCGTCCATCATGCGGTGGGCGTCCTCCGGCGTGTTTATGTCGCCGTTGCCGATGACCGGCACGGATACCGCCTCCTTCACGCGGGCGATGACCTCCCAGTCGGCTGTGCCGCTGTAGTATTGCTCCCTGGTGCGGCCGTGGACGGCGATAGCCGAAACCCCGGCGTCCTCAAGCATCTTAGCCACCTCGGGCGCGTTCTTATGCTCCTCGTCGAACCCGGCGCGGATCTTCACCGTGACCGGCTTATCCGTGGCCGAAACCAGCGCGCGGACGATGTCCGCAGCCAGATTGGGATTCTTCATGAGTGCGGAGCCCTCGCCGTTGTTTACCACCTTCGGAACAGGGCATCCCATGTTCACGTCGAGGATGGAAAACGGCCGCTCGTCGATGATGCGGACGGCCTCGGCCATGAGGTCGGGCTTAGACCCGAAAATTTGCAAAGAAACCGGCCCTTCGTCCGGGTCGATTTCCATAAGCTTTCCGGTATTCTTATTATGGTAGACCACGGACGCGGCGCTGACCATCTCCGTGACGCACATCCCCGCGCCCATCTGCGAGCAGATGAGCCGGTAGGCCCGGTCGGTGATGCCGGCCATGGGGGCCAGGATGTATCGGTTCGGGAGGCTTACGCCACCGATATCGAAACCGTCGATCATACCTCTAGCGACTGATCTCCAGAATCTTGTACTCCATAACTCCGGCGGGGGTCTCCACCTTGACCTTGCTGCCCACCTTCTTATTCATGAGGGCGCGGCCGATGGGTGACTCGTTGGAGATGAGGTTGTTAAGGCTGTCGGCCTCGGTGGAACCTACGATCTTGAAGGTGATATCCTCGTCGAACTCCTTGTCGTGAACCTTCACGATGGAACCGAGGTGGATGTGGCCCTCCTTGATGTTGCTCTCGTCGATGACCTCAACGTTCTTGAGAATGGCCTCGATCTCCTCGATGCGGGCCTCGATGTCACGCTGCTCGTCCTTGGCGGCATCGTACTCGGCGTTCTCGGAAAGGTCTCCCTGCTCCCTGGCTTCCTTGATCTTCTGTGCGATCTCGGAACGGCGGTTAACCTTAAGATCGTTAAGCTCGTCCTCGAGCTTCTGAAGACCCTCTGCCGATATAAGTTTCTTCTCAGATTCAGACATGTTGTTTCCCCTTTCGGTTTACAATATATTTTAGTCGTATATTACTCTGTTCACAATTTCATTATTATAAAAGAAATGCTAGTCAAAGTCAACGATTATCCCATGCGCATGGGTTTTTGAGAATAAATAATACCGTGACTTAAAAAGCCACGGTATCCTTATCGTTCATAGCCCTACTGTCTGCGGGGCTGCTTGTCGAAGATTATCTTCAGGCCCTTCATGGTGAGCGCGGGATCGTAGATGTCAATGATGTCCGTGCCCTCGGTGATGAGGCCTCCGAGACCGCCGGTCGCCACGACCTTTATGTCGTTCTTACCGCTCTCGCGCTTCAGCTCGCGAATGATGGCCTCGGTCTGTCCGATCTGGCTGTAGTAGATACCGGCCTGCATGGACGAAACCGTGTCCTTGGCGATAACCGTAGTCGGCTTCACTATCTGCACCTCGGGGAGCTGCGCAGTGAGGTTCCAGAGGGACGACGCCGCGGACTGAGCGCCCGGCGCGGTAACTCCTCCGGTGAACGAGCCCTCCTCCGTGACCAGATCGTAGGTGGTCGCCGTTCCAAAGTCCACGACGATAACCGGCCCGCCGTAGAGCGTGTAGGCCGCGACCGCGTCGACTATCCTGTCAGAACCGACCTGCCTGGGGTTATACGCGTCGAGGCGAATCCCCGTCTTTATACCCGGCTCCACGGTGATGGGCGTGATGTTAAAGTATTTGATGAGCGCGCTGCCCAGCGAATAGTTTATCTTAGGAACAACCGACGCCACAATGATGTCCGTTATGGCATGCGGCTTTATCTTATTCTTCTCGATAAGGTTGGTAATCATCATACCGAACTCATCGGAGGTGCGGGGAACCTTCGTGGTCATCCTGAAGGTGGCCATCATCTCGTCGCCGTCGAATATAGCTCCGGTGATATTCGTGTTCCCTATGTCCAGTGCAAGCAGCATCATTCTACCTCTTCAGTTTCGGGTGCGTCTTCGCCCAGGAAGAACACCCTGTAGTACATTTCCAGCGATTCGAGCAGCTCTCGCTTATCGCCCTGAATCTGTTTAACCTTAAGAACCGATCCTATCTCGTCGTAGGAAAAATCGTTCTCCATCGCCTCGGTCCGGATGAGCAGCTCGCCCTCGGGCGAGTACACCAGCTCGATCGTGCCGCCGACGTCCATGGTAAAGAGGGTACACATAATCTGCAGCTCTTTTTTTATGTCAACCGGCAACGAGGCGAAACTCTCGTTCAGGTAAAACTTTTCCTCATACGCGCTGGCCGCGCACAGGACGATTTCATCCTCGTACATATCAGGCCCCCAGCGTAGCGGCCATCACGGCCTTTATCGTGTGCATTCTGTTTTCGGCCTCCTCGAATACGCGGGACTTATCGGACTCGAACACCTCGTCCGTAACCTCCATCTCCTCGATGCCGAACTTCTCGTTTATCTGTCTGCCGATGCCCGTTCCCAGATCGTGGAACGAGGGGAGGCAGTGCAGGAAGATGCAATTGGCGGCCGCCATATTCATGACATCCATGGTGACTCTGTACGGCGTGAGGTCGTTGATCCTGTCCTTCCATACCTCGTCGGGCTCTCCCATGGAAACCCACACGTCGGTGTAGATGATATTGGCGCCCTGCACGGCCTTGGCCACATCCGACTCCAGCTCGATGGTGGCGCCGCTCTTTTTCGCGTAGCCGCGGCAGATCTCGACGAGCTCGGGGTTCGGGAAGTACTCGGGCGTGGTGCAGGCCACGAAGTCCAGACCCAGCTTGGCGCAGCCGATCATCAGGGAGTTACCCATGTTGTAGCGCGCGTCGCCCATGTACACGAACTTCAGCCCCTCGAGGTAGCCGAACTCCTCGCGGATGGTCAGCATGTCAGCCAGAATCTGCGTGGGGTGGTACTCATTGGTCAATCCGTTCCAGACAGGCACGTCAGCGTACTTGGCGAGCTCCTCCACGATAGACTGTCCGAAGCCGCGGTACTCAATGCCGTCGAACATGGAACCGAGCACGCGCGCCGTGTCCTTGATGGACTCCTTCTTACCGATCTGGGAACCCGAGGGATCCAGGTAGGTGGTGCCCATGCCCAGATCGTGCGCTCCTATCTCGAACGCACACCTGGTGCGGGTGCTGGTCTTCTCGAAGATGAGGGCCACGTTCTTGCCACGAAGCGTGTCGTGAAGCTCACCGTTCTGCTTTTTCTTCTTATACTCCGCGGACAGATCCAAAAGATATGTGATCTCGTCCGGAGTAAAATCCTTCAACGTAAGAAAATTTCTTCCTTTTAAATTCATTGCTACTCCTGTCCGTTACTTCGGGTCGGAAACGCTTTCCGGCTCTGTTACTACTATTTATTCTGCGGGCGTTTCACTCGCCTTGGGCGCCCGGGCTGCGGATGCGGCCTGGGGCGCGTTCGAAGTCTCGGCCGTGAACTTTATGGTGTCGGTGATGGCACCCGCCAGGCCTGCCAGTCCCTGGAGATCCGAGGGGATGATGAGCTTGGTGGCCTTTCCGTCGGCCGCCTTCTCGAATGCCTCGAGACTCTTCAGGGTGAGCACTGCGTCATCGGGCGCGGACTCCCTGAGGAATCTGATACCGTCGGCGCGAGCCTCCTGAATCTTGCGGATGGCCTCTGCCTGACCTTCGGCCTCCTTTATAGCTGCCTCCCTCTTAGCCTCTGCGTTGAGGATGGCCGCCTGCTTATCAGCCTCCGCGTTAAGAATGCGGGACTCCTTCTTACCCTCTGCCACGAGGATGGTCGATCTCTTCTCACCCTCGGCCGTGGTAACGGCCACTCGACGCTCTCGCTCGGCCTTCATCTGGCGCTCCATCGCGTCCTGAATCTCCGCGGGAGGAATGATGTTCTTAAGCTCTACCCTGTTCACCTTGATTCCCCAGGGATCCGTAGCTACGTCCAGCGTGCTGCGCATCTGGGAGTTAATCACCTCACGACTGGTGAGTGTCTCATCGAGCTCGAGGTCACCGATAATGTTTCGAAGCGTGGTGGCCGAGAGGTTCTCGATAGCGTTTAAGGGGTTCTCCACGCCGTATGCGTAGAGCTTGGGATCCGTAATCTGGAAAAAGATTACGGTGTCTATTCTCATGGTAACGTTATCCTTGGTGATAACGGGCTGGGGCGGGAAGTCTGCCACCTGCTCCTTTAAGTTTACGCGGCGCGCAACCCTGTCGATGAAGGGGACCTTCAGGTGAAGACCCACATCCCATGTAGCCTGATAGGCGCCGAGTCTCTCAATAACGTATGCGTGTGCCTGCGGCACAATGCGAATGCAGCTCGCTAAGAGCAATAAAACCAGTATTACCAATGCAATCAAAATCATTGTTTCATCTCCTCCACTATTAGCTTAACACCTTGAATTTCCTTCACTGTTACTATGGTTCCCTCCGGTATCCTCTCATCGTCAAGAACGGACCTGGCTGTCCACTCCATACCGTTAATCATGGCCTTGCCTTTACCGGATAGATTATCGATCCCCTCTATAATTACTGCACTTTGACCGACCAGGTAATCCGCGTTTGTCTTAATCCTGCGGGAATTATAGTACTTCACCGCGACAGGCCTGGTAAAGATAAGAAGAACCAGAGAAAGAACGGCAAATACGACGAACTGCAACCACATTGGCCCCCCAAGCAACGATACAATGAATCCGCCCAGGCATCCGCCGGCGAACCATATTGTAGTAAGCCCCATGGTAATCACTTCTATTACAAGTAACACCACCATGAGAACCACCCAGGACGCGGAACCGTATGCTGTCCACAGCTGCAACAAATCTGCCATATTTCTCACCTCCTTTTTTACTGCAATAACTATACCCGAAACGCCAAAAAAAAACAACTGCCGCTAGATTTCGCGACAGTTGCCTGTAATTTGGGGTATTTGTTCGAAGCGTAACCCGGTTTTTTAGTAGAATACCTGGTTGCCAATCTGAGTTCCGCTGTGTCCGCCGGCTGCGCAGAAGTGCAGTAAGGAACCGACATTGGAGGTGCCGGCAATGGCTTCCTGCGCTGCCTTGTAGCAGTCTGAAGTCCAACCGCTGCTCGAAAGGACGCTGGCAAGCGCGCCGCTTGAAGCCGGGGTGAACTGACCGCTCTGATAGATAACATCAGTGATGTTGTTGGGGTACGACGAGCTGGCAACACGGTTCATTACTACCGCGCCAACGGCCAGCTTACCCTCATATGACTCTCCGCCCGCCTCACACATGATGAGTGCAGCCAGAAGAGTGAGCTCAGCAGAAGATGTCTCCTCTTCCGCCACTTCTTCGATGGTCTGAGCCTCTCCCAAACGCTCGGATACCTCTACATAGTCGGCCGATACATAGGCGCGCTCGTCATCGTATGTGACTGCGACCCATCCATCTTTCTCCTTTGCATCGGTGTCCACCGTGAGAAGCTCACCTTCTTCCACAAGTCCCATAATCTCGGACTCGGTGGAAGCCTTTTCACGCACACGAAGTGCTTCCGTCGTGACTTCCGCCTTAAGGGTTACCTCTTCCTCAGCTATCGCCTGAGCCTCATCGCCGAAAGCGATGTAGTCATTACAGACGTATCCCTTAACGCTGCCGGACTTGATCTTGGTCCATCCGTCCTTGAGTTTGAGCACCTTGGCTGCGTCTCCCTTGGACAGGCGGCCCACGATCTCAGAATCCGTGGATGCCTCGGCCCTTACGTTAACGTAGTCGTCAACGTCGGCCATTACATGATTGTCCCAATATGAATCCGACAGAACAGCGTCGCCGCTTGCGGTCGCGTCGCCACTGGCCGTGTCAGAAACAGTCTCAGTTTGATCGGACACTGCGGAGGTATCATCGGCAACAGTCTCTTCGGAGTCCGACTCGGCGATAAAATCCTCGACGGTCGCTCCTGCCAGCTCGGTAAGCGTATCCGCTGCGGCGACGTCAACAGACTGCGCACCGACACCGGAAACGTTAAGAGCAAGTATACATACTGCTGCACAAAGGCTTCGAACTACCCTTTTGCTGTGTTTCATTAGAAACTTTCCTCCGTATGTTACAAATGTTACAAACATGTTACGGAGGGATTCTAGCACTTTGTAATTATTTTGTCAAATTTTTTTCAATTTTGATTTTATAAACGGCAAAAAACCCTCATCTCCAAATAGGAGACGAGGGCAGTGTTTTCAAGGGTTTGTTACGTTTTACTGAGCCCTTCCCAAACGGGCCGTAAGCTCCGCTGTCAGCTCCTCATATCCGGGCTTGCCGAGCAGAGCAAACATGTTCTTTTTATAGCTCTCCACTCCGGGCTGATCGAAGGGGTTTACACCGAGCATGTAACCGCTCACCCCGCAGGCGATTTCGAAGAAATAAAAGAGCATTCCGAGGGTCATCTCGCTCATGTCAGGGATGTTTATCCTGATATTCGGAACCCCGCCGTCCACGTGGGCCAGGGCCGTGCCCCTCATGGCGCTGCCATTCACGAATCCCATGGTCTTATTCGCCAGGTAGTTGAGGCCGTCCAGGTCGTTCTCCTCCTTGGGAATCCTCACCGTGTGCCTGCCGTGCTCGACGTTGAGTACGGTCTCGAACATAATCCTCTGTCCGTCCTGTATGTACTGCCCCATGGAATGCAGGTCGGTGGTGAGGTCAACCGAGGCGGGGAACAATCCCTTATTCTCCTTTCCCTCGCTCTCCCCGTACAGCTGCTTCCACCACTCTGCGATGTAGTGGCACGCGGGCTCGTAGTTGGCGAACAGCTCCACGGTCTTGCCCTTTTTATAGAAGATATTCCTCATTGCGGCGTACTTAAGTGCCGGATTGTGGGCCCCTTTTTCGTGTACCGAATGGTTCATGCCGGTCTGGGCCCCCAACATCAGGGTGTCTATGTCGGCGCCCGATACGGCTATGGGCAAGAGTCCTACCGCGGTCATCACGGAGTATCGGCCGCCAATATCGTCGGGCACCACGAAGGTCTCGTACCCGCACTTGTCCGCCATGGTCTTGAGCGCGCCCTTCTCCCTGTCGGTCGTAGCGTATATTCGGGACGCCGCGCCCTCCACGCCGAACTTCTTCTCAAGCAGGTTCTTCAGGAGCCTGAATGCGATGGCCGGCTCGGTGGTGGTTCCGGACTTGGAGATCACGTTTATGGCGAAATCCCTCTCCTTGAGGACCTCTATGAGGTCGGCCATGTAGGTGGCGCTGATCTGATTGCCGACGAAAAAGATCTCGGGCATGTTGGGACGGGTGGCCGCCACGGTATTGCGGAAGCTGTGCCCCAAAAACTCGATGGCCGCGCGCGCTCCCAGGTATGAGCCGCCAATCCCAATAACCACCAGTGCGTCGTGGTCCTGTGAAATGCGGGCGGCCGCCTGCTTTATTCTCTCGAACTCGTCTTTATCGTATCTGGCCGGGAGGTCCACCCAGCCCGTGAATTCTCTACCTTCTCCGGTATGTGAAACCAGCTTGTCCAGCGACTTCTGCGCGTTCCTGATTTCCTCATCGAACATCTCCTCTGAGTAGAACCCCTCTGCCCCGGAAATGTCTACACTGATACCAGCCATTGTCCAATTCCTCCTTGACCTTTCAATCCAAACTGTTTACTCTATTATGTATGAAAAAAATCGTATTAACAGGCGGCGGTACCGCCGGCCATGTAACCCCAAATTTAGCGCTCTTGCCCACCCTTAACGAGGATGGCTGGAAAGTGTCCTACATCGGCTCCAAAACGGGCATCGAAAGAGGCCTCATCACGGAGCAGGGGGTGGACTATTACCCCATTTCCTCCGGCAAGCTCAGACGCTACTTCGACTTTAAAAACTTCACGGATCCGTTCCGCATACTGGCGGGATGCTTTCAGGCCTTCGGCCTCCTGGGCCGCCTGAAGCCCGACATCGTATTCTCGAAGGGCGGCTTCGTCAGCGTACCCGTCGTGCTCGCGGCCAGATTCAGGAAGATTCCCGTAATCATCCACGAGTCCGACATTTCGCCGGGACTGGCCAATAAAATCGCCATCCCCTCGGCTTCCAGGGTGTGCTGCAACTTCCCGGAGACACTCCGGTATCTTCCCAAGGACAAGGCTCTCCTCACCGGATCGCCCATCCGCCGGGAGCTCCTCACCGGAGACAAAGCCACAGGCCTCTCGATCGCGGGATTTCCCGACGACAAGCCGGTCATCATGGTCATCGGCGGCAGCACCGGAGCCAAAAACATAAACAACGCCGTAAGGGAAGCGCTTCCCACGCTGCTCAGGGACTACCGTGTAATCCATCTGTGCGGCGCCGGAATGCTGGACGACTCGCTGAACGAGACGCCCGGTTATGTGCAGTACGAATACGTCAAGGAAGATCTGCGCCACTTATTCGCGGCAGCGGATGTGATAATATCCCGGGCGGGAGCCAATTCCATAATCGAAATCCTGGCTCTCCAAAAGCCCCACATCCTGATTCCCCTGCCGCTATCCGCCAGCAGAGGCGATCAGATATTGAACGCCAAATCCTTCAAGAAGCAGGGATTCAGCTACGTTCTTCACGAAGACGACGAGGACAAGCCCTTCGGGGCCGACGCCATCATCGAGGCCGTGAACGAAGTCTACACTCACCGGGAGACGTATATCGAGGCGATGAAGAAGAGCCCCACTCCCGACGCTGTAAAAACCATATACGAATTGATTAAAGAGGTCTCCGGCTGTTAATACAGTCGGAGCTTTTTTACATGTTCCCTTATCTCAATCAAAGCTTTTCTGAGTGTTTCTTTATTTGAGTCGGAGCTTTTCCACGTATTCCTTATCCTCGCCATCGGCGTAGGAGAGCTGCTTCCAGGTCACGTGTACGTCCTCCTTGTCCGCATCGTAGCGGGGAATCACGTGCACATGATAGTGGAATACGGTCTGGCCTGCTGCCTCGCCGTTGTTCTGGAGAATGTTGATTCCGTCACACTTGAGCTCGTCCTTGAGTTTGGCCGCCACCTTAAGCGCCACGCGGGACACGGCGGAAACCGCCTCGTCGCTTATCTCAAACGCGTCCGCAAAATGCTCCTTGGGAATGACCAGCGCGTGGCCCTTCGCCGCAGGCGCCGCGTCCAGAATTACCCTGACGTCGTCATCCTCGTAGAGGGTGTTTGTGGGA
>JAILAS010000174.1 GCA_024681495.1 Eubacterium sp.
GACCGTCCCGCAGTGCGTAAGGTACATACCGCACCTGGGCGCGGACGCGTCCTTCTTTGCTTCTTCTATCCACTCATCCACCGACGGCGGATTGGTTCCTTTGGTTAACATAATTCGAGATTCCCCTTTCGATAATACTCGCCCTTTGAGTCCATCATACACTCTGAAGTACTTTTATGTAAGTAGAATATTTCCAGCTCTGAACGGCGTCGAGAAAATTCATCCCTATTCATATGCTGTGACTTTAACCACGAACGAAACAATATTGTTTAAAATCGTCGCGACCGTGTCGCAATTATATGTATAATAGGGCTTGTACCACTTCTATATCGCCATCATATCCGGCTCACAGGAAAGGCCACTACATGCTGCACACAGACTCTGAAAAATGCCGAAGCATGCTCTTCAAAGGGCTGTTCGGGCTCGAAAAAGAAGGATTCAGAATCCTGGGCGACGGCTCCATGTCCGACACTCCCCATCCCTTCCCCGGTGACGAAAACATCACCATGGATTTCTTCGAAAACCAGATAGAGATAGTCACATCGCCCGAGCCGTCGGCTCTGGCGGCGGTAACCGCATTGGCGGCGCATGAGCGGCGCATGCTTGAGCGGCTCTCGGAGCTCCCAGAGAGAGAATACCTCTGGCCGTTCTCGGCCCCGCCGCGCATAGACGACGTGAACGACGTGTCCATCGCCAGCTTTGACGGCGATCTGGCGCATAAGACCGAGTACCGCCGGTACCTCGAGAAGCGCTACGGAAAGATGAAGATGACCTACTCCGGCATCCACTTCTCGTTCTCGTTCGACGACGGGCTTCTGTGGGAGGAGTTCGTTCAATCGCGCCCGGAGATGTCGCAGGCCGCCTCACCCGACGCTGACGACAGCGCCTTTCGCGACTTCCGGACCGGCTTCTACCTGGAGCTTGCCGAGAAGGCATCCGCCTACGCCTGGCTTATCGTCATGCTGACGGCGGCCAGCCCCATTGTCGACCGAAGCTTCTTCATACTCGACGGTTCTACCGACGAGCGGGGCGAGGACGTATTCACCGGCAAGTCCAGCATACGCTGCAGCGAGCTGGGCTACTGGAACGCGTTTACGCCGGTCTTCGACTACTCCGACCTTGACAGCTATATGAGCTCGATCAAATGCTACATAGACGAGGGGCTGCTGTACTCCCCGTCCGAGCTCTACTATCCCGTGAGGCCCAAGTCGCCGGGAGACTACTCCGCGTCGGCAATCCGCGAGAAGGGAATAGAGTACATAGAATTCCGCGTATTCGACGTCAATCCGCTCGTCGACGGGGGAATTGATGTCCGCGACATACGCTTCACGCAGCTTCTGCTCATATACCTCGCGTCCCGTCCGCGCATGGAGCTGTCGGCAGACGACCAGGTGATGGCCATGCGCAATTACAAGGAGGCCGCGTCCTTCGACCTCTCTCACACGACCATCCTTGAGCCGAACTCGCCCACGTCGGAATCGTCGAACATTACAGACGCCGCGCTCGACCTTCTGCAATCGATGAAGAGCTTCTTCTCGGGACTTAAGGAGATTGGTAAAGATACGCCCTGCGAGGAATGCCCCGAGTGGATCGATGAGGTCATCGATTTCCAGATTGACAAGGTGCTTCACCCCGGGCGCCGTTACTGCGTGCAGGTCTGCGATAGATTCTCGGGATCGTTCTTCGAAAAGGGACTTGAACGCGCCATCGAGCTCGGCTGAGGCACCGAAATCTTACGAAATAAAAATGCACCTCCAAATGCCAAACTTTTCGTCTGACATTTGGGGTGCACTTAAAATTAAATCCCCGGTTTTTAGTATCCCAGGCCGTGTGCCCTGTTGTATCCTCCGCAGATCGCGTTGGCGTTCTTTATGAGGATGTACATGGCGATGTACGGTCCGATTCCGCAGATGAGAACTCCGAACAGGCACCACAGAAGGATGGTCGTTCCGTTCTCCTGGAACCTCATGCCATATCTGTCGGCATTGGCTGCAAGCCTGTTGCCGAGCTTGTACTCCCAATACCATGAGTAGATTCCACAGGTAAGGAACGAGAGCACGATGAATGCCACGAGTCCTCCGGTCTTCTCTCCATCGCCATCGCAGGCAATGTTGATGTCGTGTGCCATCTTGTAGATGAAGTAGTATCCGTAGATGCCGCAGGTGATGATATTGAGCACGATGTATGCGAGCAGTCCGCGGTCGGTCTTAAGAGGCTGTCCGTCGTAGGGCTGTCCGGCATTGCTGAACGTATCATGAACATCCTTAACCGCACTACCAAGCTGCTGCTCGGCGTTGTCGAATGCGCGATTCACGTTTTCGGCCATATTGTCAAACGCAGAGCTGCCCTTAATCTCCTGGCCGCACGAGGGACAGTACTTGGTCCCTGCGGGTATTTCCTTTCCGCAATTGGTACAAAACATACTTTTATTCTCCCTTCAAGAATCTGAATATTTTAGAATAGATATTCTCCTCGAGATGGATGGAAACGACCTGTCCGTCCGAGTGGAATAATCTCACGACGTATACAATAACAAACAACGCGCAGAATGTAAACACTCCTGCATTATATACTTTCTTCGGTATCCTTCGCCTGTATACGAACCAGACCACTCCTATGGGAACCAGCCAGAACAGCGGGTGGTAGTAAAAGGCGGCCGAAAAATCCAGCCTCAGCACAGCCAACCACGCGCGGGTCATTCCGCACCCGAGGCACGACACCCCGGTCACATACTTTATGGGGCATCCTATTCCCACGAACCAGAAGAACGCATACAGCGCCGCTATTATCGCCACGGGCACGGCGAATTCCTTAACAGTTTTCTTCAGCTCTTCTATCATTGCGTATTTCCTTAATCATGGTAGCGCGGGGGAATCCCTCGACTCTCCCCCCATTATAACCCAAAGCTAAAACAACGTATATTCGTCCACATCTCGGATATCCGCTCGTTTTCCTCAGCGTCGAAATAGTCCATCACGACGCATCTTCGGAGCACGTCCTCCGAAGGATACGCGGCGTAGAGCTGCCTCTTCAGCTGATCCTCAGACGCCGTGACAAACGTGTCGTCCCCGAAGAAGTACGAAACGTCGTACCTGACACCGTCCTCCTCGCCGTAGGTGTAGTCCAGGTATTGCAGGATGGAATCATCGTCTCCCCCCGATATAACCGAGGTGTATCCGATGTAGTACATGTTCCTTATCACGTTGTCGGGGCGGGAGATGAAGTTCACGAAGGCCTCGGCGGCCTGCCGCTTCTCCGCATTGTCCCCGACTCCGGCCTTAAGCATGGCCCATCCGTCGAACCACAGGTTCGATCCCTCCTCGGGCACCAGGAATTCCAGGAGGCAGTCGTCCTCCTCAGCCTGGTCCATGGAGTAGACCGCATCACCCGACCACTGCATGTTCGCCACCACCTTGCCCGAGACCATGTCGGCCTTTCCGGAATCGGTCTCCAGGGCGTATGCGTTTTCCTTCATCGCCGTGAGAATCTCCTCCACGGCAGCCACCGTCTCCTCACCCGTGTCGTTGAGCAATGCGGTGATATCGTCCCTGTAGGATGCCGAGGAGGTGAATTCGTCCGACATGAGCAGCTCCTCATTCAGTATGCACAGTCCCACGATATAAGAGTCCCTGACTCCGTCCTTCATGGTGATTCGCTTACGGTAGTCCCCGTCCAGAAGCAGGCTCCAGTGGCGCAGGTCGTCGGCCTCAATTTCCCCGGGATTGTACACGATTCCCATCGTGCCCCACATGTAGCCGGCCCCGTAGTTATAGATGCTCTCGCCGTCGTTAGTGAGGTTCTCGAGCACATCCCTTATGTATGGGGAAAGCCCCCTGACGTAGTAGTTGTTCTCGTCCGCCTCGTCGTAAAAGCCCGACGAGTATTCGCAGAGCATGTCCTCGTCCATCATCTTGAGAATCATATACTCCGAGGGACACACCAGATCGAAGACGCTGCCCAGAGTCAGCTGGTTATAGAGATCCTCGTTGGTCCCGTAAGTGGAGTACTCCACTCGCACCTTCTTCCCATATGTCTCGAGGTACCAGTCCTCGAAGTCCTCGATAAGGGGGTTCTCCCCGATTATCCCGGTGCCGTCCGCAAGCTCAATCAGCTCGTCATCTTCCCAGTCGCCCTCATCGATGTATTCCTCGCAGTTGGCGACGCGGAGCACTATTTCGGAATCGTCGCTCTCCCCGCAGCCCGCAGTGGCGCATCCTATGACAGCCAGCCCCAGGGCCAAAACAATTTTCCTAAGCTTCATATCTCTATACCTTATCCACAAAGCGGGAATATATACCCGCATTTATTCACACCCGCAAGGCCCCTAACGAACCGATGTCCCGCGTGCGGCCCGTACGGTTTTCACATACCCGGCTATCACCACCGCCACCACAATCAGGAATATGATGGCCGACAATGCCCAGAGCGCCGTCTTTATCTCCGTCTGCGAACCCTTGGTCGCGTTCACCACGTATGTGCTTATGGTGTCGAAGTCCGCCGGCTTGGTGTAGGTGGTCACGAAGTAGTCGTCCACCGTCAGGGTTATGCTAGTCAGAAATCCGGAGACGATGCCCGGGGCCAGCTCCCTGAGGACCACCTTCCTGAGCGCCTCGTGCGGGGTCGCCCCCAAATCCAGCGCCGCCTCATACAGGTGCGGATCCATGGAGACCAGCCTGGGATAAACCGAGAGGTACACGAACGGAGTGCTCAAAACGCACAGTCCAACCAAAAGCGGGATGAAGCTGTCCTTGGGTATCCTGAAGAACACGATGAGCAGGATGCAGATGGAGAATCCCGTCACCACGTCCGCATTGGCCACCGGAATGTGATTCAGAAACTCCATGGCCTTCCTCGCCCTGCGGGGGCCATAGAAGGCGCCGATGGCGCCCGCCGTCCCTATTATCGTGGAGAAGACGGCCACCGCCACCGCCACGCTCACGGTGCCCATTATCATGCTGATGAGCTCCTCCGTGGTGAATAGGGTGACATAATTCTGAAGCGAGAATCCCCGGAACGACCCTATCATGGTCGAATCGGTAAAGCTGTACACCGTGAGGATTACTATCGGTGCATAGAGAAACGCGAATATTATCAAAAGCCAGAGGCGGCTCAACGTTTTTTTCATATCGGTTCACCTCCCGGCACGGCGGCATCGGCCCTTCCCGCCTTTTCTATGTGCTCGACCTTCTCGGGCTTTTCGCCGAAGGACAGGAATGCGATGAACAGCAGAAGCACGGCCGACACCATGGCTCCCCGGTTCCAGCCGTAGCTGTTGAAGTAGCTGCCGATGAGGCTTCCCATGATGTAGGTGCTGTTGTACATGAGGTCGAGCACCACATAGTTCGTCATTGCCGGCAGAAACACCATGGTGGTGCCGCTCAAAACGCCCGGCATACTCAGGGGAATTATCACCCTCCACAGAGTTCTGACCGGGCCGGCACCCAGGTCTGACGCGGCCTCCCACAGAAACGGATCTATCTTCACGATCGCATTGTATATGGGAAGGATCATGAAGGGCAGGAAGTCGTACGTCATGGCCAGAACGGTATTCAAAAACGGATAGTAGGCGATATTGCCCTCTATCGCGGTGAGGACCTCCTTGAGCGCGGTGAGGCGCAGCACGAAGTTTATCCACATGGGCATGACGTATACCAGCAGAATCAGCAGGGGATTTTTAACGTATCCGCGTGCCAGAATATAGGCGGTGGGATACGCCAGGATCAGGCAGAGGCAGGTGGTCAGCGCCGCTATTACCAGGCTGTAGAACAGCGTGCCCATCGTCTTCGCGTTCTGAAAGAAGCTCATGAAGTTCACGAGCGAGAATTGTCCCGACGCGTCGGTAAAGGCGTAGTAAACCACCACTACCATGGGCAGGAACACGAACAGTATCAAAAACACCGCGTAGGGGATGCTCAGTTTTCTTCCGGGAAATTTCACCTTACTCCTCCTCCAGCAGCGTGTATTCGATTTTCTCCTCGGGAATCACGATGGACACCATGTCCTCCATGTTCCAGAGGTATTCGTCGTTCACGAAGTAGTTGAGGTTGTCCTCGCTTCGAACGGTGTAGCTGTAGTGATCGCCCTTGTAGATAATGGAGGCGATGTTGCCCCTCACCCTGCCCTCGTCCACGTCGTCCGAAAGCCTCGCATCCGAAGGCGAGAAGAATGCGTCGTACATCCTTCCCTCCCTCTCCACAGCGAAGTGGTTCTTATGTGTATCGTAGAGCATGACGTGAATGTCATCGGGCGCCACGAAGAGCCCGGTCTTAGCGCCCACCGGCATGGGCTTCTTCTCGTAGACCAGAATCTCATTCTTCCCATCCTCGGAGAGGACGGTTATCTCGTAGTAGGTACCCTTAAAGACGCAGTTAATCACCTCGCCCCTCATATTGCCGGCGTCGTATGCACAGCCGGAGATTCCCTCGGGGCGGATGACCACCTCCACCTCGGTGCCCTCCGGGTACACGTCGCCGCACTCGAACTCGCTGTCCATAAACTCCACGGTTCGAATGCCGGTCACCCTGCCATGGAAGATATTGCTCACGCCTATGAAATCGGCCACGAACGCATTTCGGGGCAGGCGGTAGATGTCCTCCGGCCGCCCCACCTGCTGGATGTGACCGTCGGACAACAGCACTATCCTGTCGGACATCGTGAGGGCCTCCTCCTGATCGTGCGTCACGAATATGAAAGTTATCCCCAGTTCGTCATGCATCTTCTTGAGCTCGAGCTGCATCTCGGTGCGCATCTTATAGTCGAGTGCGCCCAGGGGCTCATCGAGAAGGAGAATCTCCGGCTCGTTGACGATGGCACGGGCGATGGAAATCCTCTGCTGCTGGCCGCCGGAAAGGGTCTGCACCTTTCTCTTCTCGAAGCCCTCGAGGTCCACCAGCTCGAGGACCTCGCCCACCTTCCTGTCCACCTCGGACTTGGGGAGCTTCTTCATCTTAAGGCCGAACGCAACGTTCTCGTAAACATTCATGTGCGGAAAGAGCGCATAGTTCTGAAACACGGTATTTACCGGGCGCTCGTTGGGCGGCATGTGCGCGATGTTCTTCCCGTGCAGCAGTACCTCCCCGCCTGTCGGCACCTCGAAGCCTCCGATGATACGAAGGAGCGTGGTCTTACCCCCGCCCGAGGGCCCCAGGAGAGTGACGAACTCTCCCTTTTTTATCCTGAGA
This sequence comes from Eubacterium sp., assembly GCA_024681495.1. Taxonomy (GTDB): domain Bacteria; phylum Bacillota; class Clostridia; order Lachnospirales; family Lachnospiraceae; genus RUG14243. The sequence continues at coordinate 7,182 of JAILAS010000174.1, forward strand.
TTGATGTCGCTTATGACGTCGGTCTCGCCGTCGTAGGACTTGCGAATGTCCTTGAGCTCAATGATAATCTTCTCTTCCAATTCCCTTAATCCCCGTTATCTAACCAACAGTTTCTTAATCCCCTTCTCCAGGCCGCCAATGGTCAGCTCATACATGGGGAATACCTTCCTTATCATGGCGATGGTCCTGCTGCCGTAGGCCCTCTCCCACCTCTCTTCTTTTATGGGGTTGAGCCATATCTTTTTCTTAAACATCCTGTCGAGTTCCTCGAACCAGGTTATGCCGGGCTTCTCATTATAGAGCCCGTAGTAGATGTTTCCTCCACGCTGCAAAAGCTCGTACGGAGACATGGACGCGTCGCCCACGAAGATGACCTTATACTCGCTGTCGAGCTTACGCATCACCCACTCGGTCTCCACCCACTCGCCCGCCCGGCAACGCGGTGTGGTGTAGAGGTGGTCGTAGATGCAGTTGTGGAAGTAGTAGACCTGCAGGTCCTTGAAGTGGTTGGACTTCCGCATGGACTGAAACAGCATGCTGCAGATCTGGCTGTACGCCGCCATCGACCCGTCGGAGTCCATGAGGAGCAGCACCTTAACCGTGTTCTTCCTGGGCTTCTCATACGCCAGCGTGAGGAGTCCAGCATTCTCGCAGGTCTCATCGATGGTCTCGTCGATATCGAGCTCCGTCTTCGCCGCGTCGATACGCGAAGAATACTGGCGGAGCTTTCGGAACGCCATCTGGAACTGTCGGATGTCCAGCACATTGTCCTCCCGAAAGTCCCTGAAGTTTCTCTCGCCGGCAATCTGGACCGCGGAACGGTGCCGGCCCTCGCCGCCCACTCTGATTCCGGCCGGATTGTAACCCCCGCGGCCCATGGTGGAGGTGCCTCCCGTGCCGACCCAGTAGCTGCCGCCATGGTGCTTCTCCTTCTGTTCCTTCAGGCGCTCCTCGAACATCTTCATGATTTCGTCGAAGTCGTGAAGCATGTCCTCGGTATACGCCCTGTCATTTATATCTCTCTCCAGCTCGCCGTCCGAGAGCCAGTCCCAGAACTCCTGCGGGAGCTCTTCGGGAGACTCTATCCCCTCGAAGTACTCCGCGAATATCTGGTCAAATTTATCATAGTCCGCTTCGGTCTTAACCAGGATACTCCTGCAAAGGTAGTAAAATGACGTGAGCGACGACCTGGCCATTCCCAGATTGAGCGCCTCCATAAGAGTCATCCACTCGTTAAGGGAGACCTTAAGTCCGCCGGCCCTAAGCAGATAAAAGAACGATAAAAACATTCCCTGCCTCCCCTACCAGATATTCCTGACCCTCTCCTTCGCGAGCGCGTCGATGTCCTGATTCTTCTTAAGGAGCACGCCGACGAAGGGCAGCTTCTTGCGCAGCTGCTCCACCGAAATGCCGCTCACCATGAGCGCCTGAATCCAGTCCAGAAGCTCCGATGTAGAGGGCTTTTTCTGGACGCTGTTTAAATCCCTTATCTCGTAGAATTTCTCGAGCGCCTCGTCCACCAGCTTCTCGTCGATGTCGCCGTAGTGGACGCGGATGATATCGCGCATCTTCTCCTCGTCCGGGAATTCGATATAGTGGAAGATACACCTCCTTAAGAACGCGTCCGGAAGCTCCTTCTCCGCGTTGGAGGTGATGATTACGATGGGGCGGTGCTTAGCCTTCACAGTCTCCTTCGTCTCGTTTATGTAGAACTCCATCTTGTCGAGCTCCCACAGAAGGTCGTTGGGGAACTCCAGGTCCGCCTTGTCGATCTCATCTATGAGCAGCACGACCTGCTCGTCCGAGCTGAACGCCTCGCCGAGCTTTCCGAGCTTTATGTACTGCGCGATGTCGTCCACGTTGCCCTCGCCGAACTGGCTGTCGTAGAGCCTCTGCACGGTATCGTACACGTAGAGACCCTCCTGGGCCTTGGTGGTGGACTTGATGCTCCAGATGATGAGCTTCATGTTCAGCGACTCCGCAATCGCCTCCGCGAGCACGGTCTTGCCCGTGCCGGGCTCGCCCTTGATAAGGAGGGGCTTTTCGAGCGCAATGGCCACGTTGCAGGTGTTCATAAGGTCGTCGCTGGCAACGTAGTTCGCGCTGCCTTCGAATTTAGTTGTGTTATTCATGGTTTTCTCTCTTTCAATACAGGATGTCCCCATTATACCAACCTTATCCGCTGTGTGCCTCACTTTTTTGGCAAGCACCTACGAATGCCTCGAATATCCTGCGGCTCCCCTCATCGGTCTTATAGGAGAATTCGGGATGCCACTGCACGGCCCACAGAAACCTGTGGCCGGGCTTATGTACTGCCTCGATAAGCCCGTCCTCCGACACCGCCATCGCCTCCAGCTCCCCGGAAAGCTCCCGCACGGCCTGGTGGTGATAGCTGTTTACCCGAAGCCCGCCCACGCCGAGACATTCCCGCAGAGGCGTGCCGTCCAATACAGTCACATTGTGCACCGGAACGTGGTATGGCGGGCTCTGATGGTGTTCGGTTTCGGACGGATGCTGGATGGGCAGATCCTGATATAAAGTACCTCCCAACGCGGCGTTTATGAACTGTATGCCGCGGCAGATTCCCAGCACCGGAACGTCACGGTTCACGGCGATTCCTAGGACAATTTTTTCCATTTCATCGCGGTCGGCACAGCAGCTGACCAGCCCCTCCAAAGGCTCCTCGCCGTATAGAGAGGGCGACACGTCGTGACCCCCCGTAAAGAGCAGTCCGTCGCACATATCCACCAGGCTCGAAAGCTCATCCGCGTCGGTGGAAAACGGGAAAATCAAAGGCGTCGCGCCTGCTTCCTTCACACCATCCATGTATCCCGGGAGCATCCAGATGCTCTCCCTGTCGTCGTCCCAAAGCGGCATTACGCCTATAATCGGTTTTGTCATATATCTCTCCTGACTGCCGGCGGGGCGCTTAACCTGTCCCCGGTAACTTTAACTAATCGTTGCGTCCGGCCTGTACGTATAAAAAAACAGACCACGAGCCGTCAGGCCTCCTCGTCTGTCCGGCGTCATTATATCGTTCACCTAAGGGGACTGTCAACTATTCTCTATAGGTATAATAACCATACCTATCAGATGTTTGAAATATGGTTTTTTTGACGATATACTGACACCACATATACATTGACGGAGACAAGGGTGTTTCATCTGCGTGGTGCGGCGCCTTTTTATTCTGAGAGGAGGCGACTATGGCAGCTTTTGACAGGGTTAAGAGCGGAATACCCGAGATGGACACGGCCATCGATAACATCCGCCTGGGTGACAATGTGGTATGGCGCGTGAGCAATCTGGATGAATTCCGGCTGTTCATGGAACCTTATGTAAACCAGGCCATCGAGGACAAGCGCCGAATCATCTACTTTCGGTTCGCCAGCCACGAGCCTCTTCTTTCGGAGCGCCCGGAGATCGAGATAAAAAACATCCCCCTCTCCCACAGGTTTGAGACTTTCACAGTCGACATCCACAACATCATCGCAGACGAGGGCTACGACGTGTTCTACGTCTTCGACTGCCTGTCGGAGCTACAGACAGCGTGGGCCACGGACCTTATGATGGGCAACTTCTTCCGCGTGACCTGCCCGTTTCTGTTTTCGCTCGACACCGTCGCCTTCTTCCCGATAATACGCGGCAAACACTCCGTACAGGCCATAAACAAGATCATCGACACCACCCAGCTGTTCTTCGACGTCTACTCGGATCCCAAGAACGTATACGTGCGCCCGGCCAAGGTTTGGCACAGAGAGTCCGACACGATGTTTCTGCCCCACATATACAATCCGGAGACCGGCGACTTCAAGCCCATACTGGACGGCGTGCAGTCCAGCCGCTTCTACCAGACCCTCGGCCACGCCCAGCGCTCCGCCGACGAGCAGGTTTCCGACTCCTGGGACAGGTTCTTCACCCTCACCAAGCTCAAGAGCGAGAGCGGCGCCGACGTATCCGAGGAGTGCAGCCGAATGTGCGACATCATGATGACCAGGGACGAGAAGATGCGGGAGATGGTGAAGAAGCACTTTACGGTCGAGGATTACCTGAATGTGCGTGACCACATGATAGGCACGGGAATGATAGGCGGCAAGTCCTGCGGCATGCTCCTCGCCCGCGCCATACTTCGCAACTGCGAGCCCGACATAGACGAGGTGCTCGAGCCCCACGACTCGTTCTACGTAGGCTCCGACCTCTATTACACATACATCGTGGAAAACGGACTCTGGGACCTCCGCATAAAGCAGAGGACTCCCGAGGGATATTTCACTTTGGCTGAGGAGTTCGCCCGAAAGCTCATGGAGGGCACGTTCAACAAGATGATGCGCGAGCAGTTCGCCCGCCTGGTCGAGTACTACGGACAAGACCCCTACATCGTTCGCTCGAGCAGCATCCTCGAGGACGGCTTCGGCAATGCCTTCGCCGGCAAGTACGAATCCGTCTTCTGCTCGAACCGCGGCACCTTCAGGGAGAGGATTGCCGAGTTTGGCGAGGCCATAAAGACCGTCTACGCCAGCACCATGAGCCTGTCGGCCCTCGACTACCGCAAGAGGCGCGGGCTCGAGGAGCGCGACGAGCAGATGGCCCTCCTCATACAGAGGGTGTCGGGCTCCTACTACGGATCGTACTACATGCCCTGCGCCGCCGGAGTAGGCTACTCTTACAGCCCCTATAAAACGATGAAGGACACGGACCCCACTGCCGGGATGCTCCGGCTCGTTATGGGCCTGGGAACGTCTGCCGTCGACAGAATCGAGGGTTCGTATCCCCGCATTGTCAACCTGGACAATCCCGAGAAGTCGTCCTACTCATCGTCCGCGGAGAAGCACAAGTTCTCGCAGGGCAAGGCCGAGCTCATAAACATGACCACACGCGCCCTCGAGAAGCACCCGTACGAGGACATGGAGGACAACATCCCCAAATACCTTGAGAAGATCCTAATCGAGCACGACTCCGAGGCGGAGC
>JAILAS010000192.1 GCA_024681495.1 Eubacterium sp.
CGACCTTAAGCAGATGTGGAAGAGCCCCAACGGCACCATCAGGGCCATGCTCGACGGTACAGTTTTCCGTACCCCCATCTCGGTAAGCTGCATCGAGCCCAACGTAAAGACCTGGAAGCAGCCCATAACCATCGCCCGTCACGCATACGGCGACGTTTATAAGGCTTCCGAGATGAAAATCCCCGGACCCGGCCGGGCCGAGCTCGTATTTACGGCCGCAGACGGCACCGTGACCAGGGAGCTCATCCACGAATTCGACGGACCCGGAATCATCCAGGGCCAGCATAACCTCGAGGCATCGATTACCAGCTTTGCCAAAAGCTGTTTCGAGTATGCACTTTCCCTCAAGGTCGATCTGTGGTTCTCTTCGAAGGACACCATTTCCAAGAAGTACGATCACACGTTCAAGGACATCTTCCAGGATATCTACGACAGCGAATACAAGGAGCGTTTCGAGAAGGCGGGCATCACCTACTTCTATACGCTTATAGACGACGCCGTTGCCCGTGTAATGAAGTCCGAGGGCGGATTCATATGGGCCCTTAAGAACTACGACGGAGACGTGATGAGCGATATGATTTCATCTGCCTGTGGATCACTGGCTATGATGACGTCGGTTCTCGTTTCACCCGCTGGCGTTTATGAGTACGAGGCCGCTCACGGCACCGTTCAGCGCCACTACTACAGATACCTCAAGGGCGAGGAGACGTCCACGAATCCCGTTGCTACCATCTACGCGTGGAGCGGAGCCCTCAGAAAGAGGGGAGAGCTCGACGGAATCGATGAGCTCGGCAAGTTCGCCGATGCGCTCGAGAACGCCACGATTGACACCATCGAAAACGGCTTTATAACAGGCGATCTTAAGAGCATTATTTCTCTCGAGGAGACGACCGTGTTAAACAGCCGTGACTTCATAAAGAAGATTCGTGAGAGCTTAGAGAGCCATCTCTCTATGTAAATATTTTTAAGGAGAAAACATGAGCAGAGTTATTTCGAATGCCGTAATCAGAAGAATGCCCCGATATTACAGATATCTGGGTGAGCTGCTGGACAGGGGGATTGAACGTATTTCATCAAACGAGCTCAGCCATCTGATGAATGTTACCGCCTCACAGATTCGCCAGGACCTTAACAACTTCGGCGGATTCGGTCAGCAGGGATATGGCTACAACGTTCAATATCTCTACGAAGAAATCGGTAAGATACTGGGCCTCGATGTGACCCATAACATAGTCATCCTCGGTGCCGGTAACCTGGGTCAGGCCCTGGCCGGATACGTACAGTTCGAGAAGAAGGGCTTTAAGATTATCGGTCTCTTCGACGTCAACAAGGACATCGTCGGCATGAGCGTGAGAGGCACTAAGGTTCGTTCCATCGACGAGCTTCACGACTTTGTAAAGGAAAATCACGTCGACATTGCCGCATTCACAATGCCCAAGGATAAGGCCGAGGCCATGGCCAAGACGATAGTAAACCTGGGTATTAAGGCGATATGGAATTTCGCAAACATGGAGCTTTCGCTGCCCGAAGACATCATCGTGGAAAACGTCCATCTTTCGGACAGCCTGATGCAGCTTTCATACAATATCGCCAAGTACAACAGAGAACAGAAGTAATTGGTATAAAATATGGAAACACTCACTAAAGAAGAAGCACTAAAGGCCCTCGAAGGCAAGAAAATCCCCATACTCCCGCTGGATCACAACTATCACCAGCTGTTTCTGGAGGGAGATAAGACGCCGCGTCTCGCGGAACTCGAAGCGAAAATCGACGAACTCCTCAAGCATCAGGGAACCCTGAATGCCGAGCTCGAAGAGCTTCGCATCAAAAAGAAGGAGACGATGGAATCTATCGTTTCCAACATGCATGAGGTCGAGGGGGAAGTGGACGAGACCGCTCAGATGGATGCCAGGTCGCAGACCATAAACGGAATCAACGACAAGATTGCCCAGGACGAGGACGAGCTTTTGGACCTTCCGTACAGGCTCGACGAGGTCAATCGCGAGCTGATGGCCGAGACAATGGTGAGCTGTTTCGACAGGATGCACTCAAACGTCGATCTTATCGCCGAAATCAACGAATGGATCGCTGATATAAAGGTAGAGCTTAAGCAAAAGATTATCCGTAAGCAGAACCTGGAAGTGGTGGACAGGAACATGTTTACGTATATGAACTGGATATTCGGTGAGGATGTTTATCAAATCTTTGACATAAAGGAGAAGGCGGAGGAGTCATCGGATGCCGACGGCGCCGACGGGTCCTTCAAGGAAAAAGAGTCTTAAATACTCGGGGGGATTTTGAAGATGAAACCTATTGTGTCTGCTGAAGAGATGAAGAAATTGGACGCCAATACCATCGGCTTCTTTCACGTGCCTAGTCTGGTTCTCATGGAGAGAGCCGCGTACAGCGTCTATGAGACTGTCGTCGATATGATAAAGGGCTCTGACCCTGTTCTTATCGTGTGCGGAACCGGGAACAACGGCGCGGACGGGCTGGCATTGGCGCGTATGCTGTTTTTAGACGGTATTCCCGTTAACGTCGTTCTTTTGGGAGACGAGGCCAAGTGTACCGAGGAAAACGCCAGGCAGCTTCTCATTCTTAGATCGTACAAGATTCCCATCTATACCGAAATCAGAGCCCAGTCCTATTCGATGGTAATAGACGCCATCTTCGGGGTCGGGCTGAAGCGCAATGTGGAGGGCATTTACTCCGAGGTAGTCGAGCAGATGAATCTCATCGACGCCACCAAGGTGGCCGTAGACATCCCATCCGGAGTAAATACCGATACCGGTAACATCATGGGCAATGCCTTTGCCGCAGATATTACCGTCACCTTCGCCTGCCATAAATACGGACACCTGCTTTACCCCGGAAAGGGATACTGCGGTAAGGTCATAGTTAAAGACATAGGAATCACAAAGCTCAGCGCGTTAGAAATGACAGTGCGTGGAATGGCGCCCGAACCTTCGGATCTTTCCAAGCTTCCACTTCGAATATCCCAGTCCAACAAGGCGACCTACGGCAGGGTTTTGAGCATTTGCGGCAGCAAGGACATGGCCGGGGCCGGCGTATTTTGCTCCAAGAGCGCATACCTGGCAGGTGCGGGTATCGTCGACGTATTCACACCGGAGGTTAACCGGAACATCATCCAGACCGCAGTCCCCGAGGCCGTGCTTACTTCGTACGACCCCGCGGGAGATGAATACATTACAAAGCTCGAAACCGCATTGAGCAAGTGCACGGTGTGCGTGGCGGGATGCGGCCTTTCCACCTCAGACGTGGCACACGACATAATGATGTGCGTATTGTCCAAGGGAAATGTTCCCCTCGTTTTGGACGCCGATGCGCTAAACCTCATTGCCGCCTCATCTCAACTCAGGGATCTGCTTAATGCTTATCCCGAGGATAAGATATTCACCCCGCATCTCAAGGAAGCGTCCAGACTCCTCGAATGCGAGGTGGCGGACATAAAGACCGACCTGCGCGAGGCGGCCGCCGACATCTCCGAGAAATACGAGTGCAATGTGGTGCTTAAGGACGCCGCATCCGTAATCTATACGCTAAGAGGCAAGCTCTACGTAAACACCAGCGGAAACGACGGAATGTCAAAGGGCGGTTCCGGCGATGTTTTGGCCGGAATTGTCGCCGGACTCGTTGCCTGCGGCGCCAAATGCGATACAGCGGCATACATGGGCGCATATCTGCACGGACTGGCCGGTGACGAGGCGGTTAAAACAACTGGCAATTATTCCCTCATGGCTACAGACCTTATGGAGGGGATAAAGGCCGTATTGAGAAAGAAGGATGAAAATGGAGCTTCATGAAAGAGCGGAAGCCAGAATTAACTTAGATGCAATTTTAAACAACATGAAAGTGATGAAGGAGCTCTGCGCCGATGATACCCGAATCTGCGCCGTCGTTAAGGCGGATGCATACGGGCACGGCGCATTGCGCATCGCTGCGGAGATTGAAGGCCTCGACTATCTGTACGGGTTCTGTGTGGCTACGATGGAAGAGGCTGTTGCCCTCAGGAAGGGCGGCATTAAAAAGCCGGTTTGTCTTCTGGGATACACCTTCCCGTCGCTCATGAAGGATGCGGTGGAGTACGACATTGCTCCGGCAATCTTCACTTACGAAAACGCCAGGGAGCTGTCGGACGCGGCGGTTGCCGCCGGTAAAACTGCAAAGTGCCAGATTGTGATCGATACGGGGATGAACCGTATCGGATTTTATGTTAACCAGAATTCTGCCGATGAAATAAAGAGGATATCCGAGCTTCCCGGCATAAAAATCGCAGGTGCGTTTACCCATTTCTATCATTCGGATCAGAAAGACAAGTCCGCGGCGCTCAGGCAGTACGAGCGCTTCATGGAGATGAAGGGTCTTATCGAGGACGCGGGTGTAGCTATCCCCAGGTATCACTGTTCCAATTCGGCGGCCATTCTGGAGCTGAAGGAGGCCCATCTCGACCTTGTCCGCGCGGGAATCACCCTCTACGGGCTTATGCCTTCGGATGAGGTTATAAATAAAGATCTCAGGCCGGTCATGTCTCTGTACGCCAGGGTAGTCCATGTTAAGGATATTGATGCAGGAGAGGCAATAAGCTACGGCGCCACCTACGTTACTGAAACCACACGGAGGATCGCCACCATAGGCTTTGGATATGCGGACGGATATCCCAGGCTTTTATCGAACAAGGGTTACGTCCTCATAAGGGGAAAGAGGGCTCCCATCACAGGCAGGGTCTGCATGGATCAGTTCATGGTGGATGTGTCTGATATACCGGGCGTTGAGACGGGAGATGAGGTCACGCTCATAGGAACTGACGGAGATGAGACTATAACCATGGAGGCTCTCGGCGAACTCAGCGGCAGGTTTAACTACGAGCTCGCCTGCTGCATATCTCAGCGTGTTCCCAGGGTTTATATCAAAGACTGATAACTGTGCCCGTATGAGTCTGTTATTCTTGACTAATCGGGCCTATCTTGGTATATTTTGTATGTTGTTTTTTTACTTAAAATTACGTCTGTAAGGAAGGCCAGGTGATTATTCTATGGACGAGGGCCATGTCCCGTTATACTTTATAATATTGTTTGCAATAATTCTCGTGCTCGATTTCTTTTCAAGCGCTTTTTTCTCGGCGATAGATAATGTCAGTTCATCAGCTGTGGATGACATTGCCGACGATAAAAAGAGAAAGAGAGCCGGGTTTTTTATTGACCTCCCCGACGAATATATGAACACGTGGCGCATCACCGTCACGGCTTTCGACCTCCTGGTCGGAGTGTTCTTCGTCAAGTGGGTTTGCCCCGCAATCTGGGCGATCGATCAGACCACGGGGATTAAATGGCTTTTAGCCGTTGTTATATTCGCAGCATGTTTCCTGGCCATATTGTGGCTCGGGGTGTTTTTCCCGGCCAGGCTCGCAGCGCGCAATCCTCTTAACTGGCTTTTGAGGCTGCTTCCGTTCGGCGGGTTAATGCGCGGCATCTGCATACCGGTTCAGGCGGTGTGTGACGGACTTTGCTTTATCCTGGGGCTCCCCCTGGGCATCAATATAAATGAGCCCATCGAGGACGTGACCGAGGAGGAGATCATCTCCATGGTCAACGAGGGTCACGAGCACGGAGTCATCCATAAGTCCGAAGCAGACATGATTCAGAACATCTTCGAGTTCGACGACAAGAACTGCGAGGATATCATGACCCGGAGGAAGAACATTGTGGCGCTCGACAGCGCACTTTCACTGGGGGAGGCGCTGGATTTCATGCTCGAGTCGAATAACTCCCGTTTCCCCGTCTATTCCGGGGATATCGACCACATTGTCGGTATGATCCATATCAAGGACGCGATGATAAACAGCCGAATTGACGGCCGGCAGGAGCTTAATATAATGGACATTCGCGGCCTCATCAGGGAGCTGCGCTTCGTTCCCGAGACCCAGGGCATAAACACTCTGTTTAAAAACATGCAGCTGGAGAAGCAGCACATGGTTATCGTGGTCGACGAGTACGGACAGACATCGGGACTGGTCGCCATGGAGGACATACTCGAGGAGATCGTCGGAAACATCGAGGACGAGCACGACTCGGAGAAGATGATGATAGTCAGAAGATCGGACAGTTCGGTTTTGATCGACGGAATGACCGATTTGGACGACGTCTCGGAAGAGCTGGGGATCGATTTCGAAACGGATGACGTGGATACCATAAACGGATTCCTTATCACCCGCATAGACAAGATTCCCGAGGACAACACCCAGTTCACCGTCGAATACGGCGGGTATCAGTTCAAGGTTTTGGCCGTGAGAAATAAGACCATAAGCACGGTGCTTGCCATAAAACAAAAAGAAGATTCATCCGCAGAATCAAATACATTGAAAGAAGGTTAAAACATGTCAGGACATTCAAAATTCGCTAACATTAAGCATAAGAAAGAGAAGAACGATAAGGCCAGGGGTAAGATTTTCACCGTCATCGGACGTGAGATTGCCGTTGCCGTTAAAGAGGGCGGCCCCGACCCCAATAACAACAGCAAGCTTCGCGACGTAATCGCCAAGGCTAAGTCGAACAACATGCCTTCCGATACCATCGAGCGCGGAATCAAGAAGGCCGCCGGAGACACCGGAAGCGTAAACTACGAGTCCGTTACCTACGAGGGATACGGTCCCGGAGGAACCGCCATCATCGTTCAGGCTCTTACAGATAACAAGAACCGTACGGCAGCCAACGTTCGTTCCGCCTTCACCAAGGGCAACGGAAGCATCGGCTCCCAGGGCTGCGTGTCCTTCATGTTCGACACCAAGGGCCAGATCATCGTCGCCAAGGAGGAGTACGAGACCGATCCCGACGACCTCATGATGATAGCGCTCGATGCCGGCGCCGAGGACTTCTCCGAGGAGGAGGACAGCTACGAGATCCTCACCACCCCCGAGGACTTCAGCGCGGTTCGTCAGAAGCTCGAGGAGGACGGCATACCTATGGCGAGCGCCGAGGTAACCATGATCCCTCAGAACTATGTAAGTCTTACAGACGAGCAGGATATATATCACATACGCAAGACCCTCGATATCCTCGATGAGGACGACGACGTCCAGGAGGTATATCACAACTGGGAAGAGGCAGATGAGTAAAAAGAGAAAGAGATCCAACAAACAAAAGAATTCATCCAATATCATTCTTGACAACGTCATCATGATATCTTTTGCGTTGGTGGGAGTACTGCTTTTCCTTAGCCTTTTCGGCTTCGGCGGAAAGGTCGGAGAGGGTATTTCACACCTCTTATTCGGACTGTTCGGTCTTTGCGCGTATATCTTCGCGCCTTTGGCCGCGGTCATTGGAATTCTGGTTTACATAAAAAGGAGAGGGGCGACCGCAAAATCGGTTGCCCTGGTTCTCCTTTTTTTGGCGTTGTGCTTTTTTACCGAGCTTGCCTGCGGCTCATACTCTGCGACCAACACCATACAGTCTGCATTCGATTATGGGCTGAATGCCCACTTCGGCGGCGGCGCAGTCGGGGGGATATTCTCGTTTTTGATTCGCAATAACCTCGGATTCGTCTTTTCAATACTCATTGATGTTGCGGTAATTATCATCTGCGGCGTTATACTCACTGGAAAGTCCTTCGTTTCTCTGGTTTCGGGCGGATCCCAGAAGGTATATACGTCGGCTAAAGACGACATATCCCGCAGACGGGACAGAATCCGCGAGACGAGGCAGGAAAAAGCCCTCGAAGAAGAAAAAAACCGTGCGATGCGCATGGACAAGAAGAAGGTGGGGGTAACCTTCAATACCGACCTTAAGAACAATGCAGTCGCCGAGCCGGTGCAGGAGGTAACGGACGGCGCTCCAGTCGTAAACGACCCCTTCCCGGTCAGAAACGACGACATGGAGGAGCTCTCCTTCGATACGGAGCCCGAGCCCGCCGCGCCCGTTCAGGTGTCCGGGCCCACACAGGACGATTCCTATTTCTCCAACACCAAAGTGGTCAGGGTGGACCCGAACAGAGAGGAGTTCCCGGGCGACACGGATGTGGATGATCCCGAAGTCACTTCTCCCGAAGATGTATACGAGCCGGAAGAGCCTGCTCCCGAAATCGACACGGCGGGCGGCGTCCAGGAAGATACTGCGAATACGGAGGCCGATGCAGCTGCCGCAGCCGGATTGTCGGCAGAAAAGGAAGCTATTCCCCAAAAGCCCGCGTACAGGCTTCCGCCGTTGTCTCTCCTAAACAAGCCCAAGAGCGCCTCGGGCGCCAATTCGAGAAACACACTCGAGAATAACCGTGACAAGCTTAAGAACGTGCTCAAGAGCTTCGGAATGGACGTTGAGATAACCGGCGTTCAGGAGGGCCCCACGGTTACCCGTTATGAGATCCTTCCCCCGACCGGAGTGAAGGTAAGCCGAATCCTCGGACTTTCCGACGATATCAAACTCGCACTTGCGGCGGCCGACATAAGGATCGAGGCCCCGATTCCCGGCAAGAGCGCCATCGGAATAGAGGTGCCCAACGAGAACAGGATCGCGGTTCCGCTTAAGGCGCTGCTCGAGAGTCCCGATATGAAGAACACCGCGTCGAAGCTGGCGTTTGCCTGCGGCAGGCGCATTGACGGCTCGATCGTCGTTTCGGATATTGCCAAGATGCCTCACCTGCTTATCGCCGGCGCGACCGGATCCGGTAAGTCCGTGTGCATTAATACCATAATCATGAGCCTCCTCTTCAGGGCCTCGCCCGAGGATGTGAAGCTCATCATGATCGACCCCAAGGTCGTCGAGCTGTCCGTTTACAACGGCATCCCGCACCTTCTCACGCCCGTCGTAACTGACCCCAAGAAGGCGACAGGCGCGCTCAGCTGGGCCGTAAACGAGATGACGAGGCGCTATCAGGCGTTCGCTAATCTGCACGTCAGGGACATGAAGGCCTATAACGAGAAGATAGCCGCGGAAGATCCAAGTGGCATAAAGATGTCACAAATTGTTATAATAGTAGACGAGCTTGCCGACCTCATGATGGTGGCTTCCAAGGAAGTGGAAGACCTTATCGTCAGGCTGACGCAGCTGGCCCGAGCCGCCGGCATTCACCTGATTATCGCCACGCAGAGACCTTCGGTCAACGTAATAACCGGCCTTATAAAGGCCAATATGCCCTCGAGGATTGCGTTTTCGGTTTCCTCGGGCGTGGATTCGAGGACCATACTGGACGGCGTTGGGGCGGAGAAGCTCCTCGGAAACGGAGATATGCTCTACCTTCCGCAGGGCATGTCCAAGCCGGAAAGAGTGCAGGGTACTTTCGTTTCGGATGACGAGGTAAACAAGGTGGTGAACTTCCTTCGTGAGCAGACGCCGGAAGTCACCTACGACGACAGCATTGCCGTCGAGCCGGTTTCCACATCTACCGGCGGCCCGGACTTCGGTGATTCGGACGGAGCAGACTCCGACAGGGACGAACTGTTTGTCCGCGCGGGCCAGTACCTCATCGAGACCCAGAAGGGGTCCATAGGCTCATTGCAGAGAAAATTCCGCATAGGTTTTAACCGTGCAGCACGTATAGTCGACCAGTTGGAAGAAGCGGGGGTTTTAGGACCCGAGGAGGGGACCAAGCCCAGACAGGTGCTCATGAGTTTGGAGGATTTCGAACGCAGTATGAGTGAAGGCTCGTAATGTGGCGAACGCGGAATTTTATGTTATTGTTGGCAGTAGTTATAAGTCATAGGGAGTAACACACCGTTTCAGGCATCTTCAAGGAGGTTAATATGTTATCGGATATTGAGATTGCTCAGCAGTGTAAGATGGAACCCATAGGCAAGGTGGCATCCGGGATAGGTTTGGACCCGGACGACCTCGAACTCTACGGCAAGTATAAGGCCAAGCTTTCCGACGAGGCGCTCCAAAAGCTCGAAGGAAAAGAGGATGGCAAACTTGTCCTCGTTACTGCAGTAAACCCCACACCCGCGGGTGAGGGAAAGACCACCACCAGCATCGGACTGGCGCAGGGACTCTGGAAGCTTAACAAGAAGGCGGTACTCGCATTGAGAGAGCCCTCGCTCGGCCCCTGCTTCGGAATAAAGGGCGGAGCCGCAGGCGGCGGATACGCTCAGGTGGTACCCATGGAAGACCTTAACCTTCACTTCACAGGCGACTTCCATGCCATCACATCGGCAAACAATCTGCTTGCCGCGATGCTCGACAACCACATCCACCAGGGCAACCAGCTCGACATCGACACCAGGCAGGTAGTCTGGAAGAGATGCGAGGACATGAACGACAGGGCGCTTCGTAACGTTGTCGTCGGACTCGGCAACAAGGCCGACGGTTTCGTAAGGGAGGACCACTTCGTAATTACCGTTGCATCCGAGATTATGGCAGTCCTCTGCCTGGCCGCAGACATGGACGACCTCAAGGCAAGGCTCTCGAGGATGATAGTGGCATACACGCGCAAGGGAGACCCCGTAACGGCGGGAGACCTTAACGCCACGGGCGCAATGGCCGCCCTCCTCAAGGACGCGCTCAAGCCGAACCTCATTCAGACGCTCGAGCACACACCCGCCATTGTTCACGGCGGACCCTTCGCCAATATTGCGCATGGATGTAACAGCGTTAGGGCCACGAAGGCCGCACTCAAGCTCGGCGATATAACCGTTACGGAGGCAGGATTCGGTGCCGACCTCGGAGCCGAGAAGTTCCTGGACATCAAGTGCCGCATGGCCGGCCTCAAGCCCGACTGCGTTGTTCTTGTTGCAACCGTACGCGCACTCAAGTACAACGGCGGTGTACCCAAGGCAGACCTCTCCGAGCCCAATCTCGAGGCTCTCAAGAAGGGCATCTGCAACCTCGAGAAGCATATCGAAAACATTCAGAAGTACGGTGTACCCATGGTCGTTACGCTTAACCGCTTCGTTACCGATACCGACGAGGAGCTCGCCTACGTAGAGAAGGTCGTTAAGGAGAAGGGCTGCGAATTCGCCCTCTCGGAGGTTTGGGAGAAAGGCGGCGAAGGCGGCAAAGAGCTGGCTCAGAAGGTCATCGACACACTCGAAACCAGGGAGTCCAACTTCGCGCCCCTGTATTCAGACGACCTCAGCCTCAAGGAGAAGATCGAGAAGGTCGCCACCGAGATATACGGAGCAGGAGATGTGTCCTACTCTCAGGGAGCTCTCAAGGAGCTCAAGAGGCTCGAGGACCTCGGCTTAGGAAACCTCCCCGTCTGCATGGCTAAGACGCAATACTCCCTCTCTGACAACGAGAAGGCGCTGGGACGCCCCACCGGATTCACGTTGAACGTAAGAGACGTATATCCCTCCACCGGAGCCGGATTCGTCGTAGCGATAACGGGATCTATCATGACCATGCCGGGTCTCCCGAAGGTTCCCTCCGCGAACTCCATTGACGTCGTGGACGGAAAGATCGTAGGACTGTTCTAATTGTCTGCGAGTTAAAAATAAATAATTTTATATAAGGATTGCGAGGAAAAAATGAAACTCATTGACGGAAAGAAAATATCACAGGAAATCAAGGACGAAGTTAAGGAGGAGTGCAGACTTCTCAAAGAGGAGGGGTATACCGGCTGTCTGGCCGTAATCAAGGTCGGAGAGGACCCCGCCTCTGCCATCTACGTCCGCAATAAAAAGATCGCCTGTGAATACGTGGGTTTCGACTCCAGATCCTATGATTTGCCTGAGGAAACCTCTCAGGAGGCGCTGCTTTCGCTTATCGAATCGCTTAATAAGGAGTCGGACGTGGACGGCATACTTGTGCAGCTTCCCCTTCCTTCCCAGATTGACGAAAACGCAGTTATCTGCGCCATCGATCCGGACAAGGACGTGGACGGCTTCCACCCCGTAAGCGTCGGCAGGATGGTTATCGGCGAGGAGGGCTTCGAGCCCTGTACCCCCGCCGGTATCATCCAGCTCCTGAAGAGAAGCGGCGTCGAGATAGAGGGTAAAAACTGCGTCGTAATCGGCAGGAGCAACATCGTTGGA
>JAILAS010000211.1 GCA_024681495.1 Eubacterium sp.
CGAGGAGCTTCAGAATCCCCGTACTTACGAGGGTAAGATCAACGACAGAAAGACTGCCGTTAAGTGGTTCGAGGAGTATCATCCCGAGGAGTTCAAGGAGCTCATGAAGGACCTCGAGGGAGACCACGATTACAAATAAGCCCAATTAATTTCTTTTTCAGATTGACCATTGTCTTGCAGGAAGGGCCCCGCTTATGCGGGGTCTTTTCCTGTTGTAGTGCAATTTTCGTATTGTCGCCCTGCCGGCGTCTTGCGCGCGGATATCGGTTGGGATATACTAATCTCGTTAGGGGGATTATGTCTCAGGCGTAAGCTCGCTTCCTTGTCCGGGAGCGCAGATGGGGGAGAGATCTAATCCCGGATGTTTAAAAGGAGGCTTTTTGAAATGAAAAAAGAAACAGTGGACAGAGTGATGTTTAAGGGAATCGGGCGAAGGCTCGCTGCCATGGGGATGGCTGCGGCCATGGCTTTTACCATGATTCCTGCGGTTCCCGGATTGGCGGCGGATGCCGCCTATGAGATGTATGCATATTCGTCGGGCGGTATACTCGCTCCCGGCGGCACGGCCACCATCTATGCTGAGACGTACGATTTGAGTACGCAGAGCGCGGCTACGGTTTACGACTACGATTCCTTAACCGTATCCGTGGCGGATTCGAACGGCGCCGTGGACATTTCGTCGTACGATACCGGTGAGACCTGCGATCTCACACTCACGGCTTCGGCTACTAACGCCAAGTCCTATCAGTGGTATCACTATCAGACCCAGGGCCCGAACACCGGCACAGCGGAGGCACTGGTATCCACCGCGGAGTACGCATTCACGTTTATCCAGGGCCCCGGAGACGGGGAGAACGCCGGATATTACATCTGCATAGCCGAGCTTTCCGACGGAACCAAGGCTGTGGCAGGACTTAACATCGACAGCGGCATTGCCGTCCTTGGCGAGAGCGATTCCCTCGGAACGTACGCCGACACCTGCACCAGAGAGGGACGCCCCGACGGCACCCTCGTTGAAGATTCCTACACCTATACATCGGGCGACGAGTCCGTATGCACGGTAGACGAAAACGGAAAGGTAACCACGAATGCGGATGCTACAGCCACCGCACAGACTACGGTCACCGTTACCAGTACCAAGTATTGCGCCAGCGGACTTCTGACCGATTATCCTTCGGAAGATCCTTTGACATACAGCGTGACCATAACGCTCGACATCACGTCCACGAACATGGGCGATTCCGATACCTCATCCGATTCCTCATCAGACACGTCTGCTCAGACCGATACCGGCGGCGAGACTGCAACGGACGGATCTTCGTCGGATTCTGCGGTATCCGCCGCTGTGGACGCCACCATTAAGGCTTCGAAGACCAAGGTTAAGAAGGGCAAGAAGACGACCGTAAAGATTACCTCCGACGCCGGCACCAAGCTCACCATCGTTGCAGCCAATAAAAAGACCAAGAAGATGGTTAAGGCAAAGAAGATCAAGATCAAGAAGGGTACCAAGGGCAAGCTTGTCTTCACCAAGAAGGTTAAGAAGGGCACCTATAAGTTCAAGGTGACCAGCGCAGCCACGACCGGATATAATAAGACTACTAAGGTAATAAAGATAAAGGTTAAGTAACAATAATGAAGAGAATTGTGTTGGCTTCGGCCTCACCCCGAAGAAGAGAGCTTTTGGACAGGACGGGCATCGAGTATACGGTGGACCCGGCCGACGTGGACGAGTCCACGGAGATTAGCGACCCCAAAGAGGTCGTCGAGGAACTTTCGCGAAGGAAGGCACGTGCGGTGTTATGTAAACATCCCGACGCCAGAGTCATAGCCGCCGACACTGTGGTTTCCATCGACGGAGAGATCCTCGGAAAGCCCTCCGACAGGGAAGAGGCGATTGCGATGCTGACACGGCTCTCCGGGCGCGAGCACCTGGTATTCACGGGCGTGACCATAGCTTCAAACGAGGAATCGGGAGAGGTGATTGATACGTTTGCAGAGTGCACCCGCGTGGAGATGTATGATAATTCCCCGGAGCTCATAAGCTGGTACGTGGACACGGGAGAGCCCATGGATAAGGCCGGAGCGTACGGCATCCAGGGCAAAGGAACCGTCCTCGTAAAGTCCGTGACCGGTAACTACGACAACGTGGTAGGACTCCCACTCGCGGCTCTTATGCGCAGGATTTAGTTTGAGCGCACCAAAAATTATGACACCCTTGTGCTGGTGTCACGTTGAAGAAAAACCCCCTGAATTGCTATACTCACTTACAGTGAGAAAACATAGCAAAGGGGGTTTTTCATGTATTACATTACCAAAAACTGCGTCGGATGCCACAACTGCTTTTCAGAATGTCCGATGCAGGCCATTGAGTGGAGTGGTATGAGATATGAGATAGACCAGGACAAGTGCGTCAGGTGCGGACTTTGTGCCAGGGTCTGTCACACGGCTTCCATTATAGATACCGAAGCCAAGGATAATGTCTGTTATCATGACAGAATAGAGAAGACCGCGGATGTAGTGGTCGCCGGAGCCGGAACAGGCCTGGTAGCGGCCGTTCGTGCCGCCCAGCAGGGTAAGAAGGTCATCGTCATCGAGAAGTCGTCGAGGCTCGGCGGAAACACCGACTACGCTCATGCTTTCTTTCCCGTGTATACGAAGTGGCACGAGAAGGCAGGCATGGTAGACGCGCGCGAGAAGGCGATAGAGCACTACATGAACGCGACCGACGGAGTCCTCGGAGAGGACGTCATCCGCACGGCGGTCTACGCGACCGGAGAGTTCTTCGACTGGCTGTGCACCTTCGGAACTGCCGAGGACGTGTACCACCTGGTAAACCTCGGAGACGCCGACGCGCACGGACCCATCTACGGGCCCGGACTTCTGGATTTCCCCAACAGAATTGTAGATAACTTAAACTGCCGCGACGACGCAATCGGACCCGGATGGGGCGGCACGTACGTGAAGTACACGATGCTCAAGGCCATCGAGGACGAGAATCTCGACGTTGAGATACTCACCGAGCACGCGGCATCGCATCTGCTCCTCGACGACGAGGGAGCTATTGCCGGCGTGGTGGCTAAAGACCCCGGCGGAGAGACTGTTATTCATGCTCCCGTAGTGGTACTGGCTACCGGCGGATTCGGAAAGAGCGACGAGAAGCTTAAGGAGTTCGAGCCCTGGTTTATGGCCGGAGAGACCCCCATTCACAGGTTCTCCGTTCCCACCGACACAGGCGACGGAATCGACATGCTCAGGGAGCTGGGCGTGGAGCCTGTGCCCGAGAGGCTCTTCATTTCGATGTTCGGGCCCAAGCACCATCCGTTCTCGAACACCCTGGCCGACATTGCGCTCGAGCCCGACATGCTTCAGATTAACCTGAACGGTAAGAGATGGATAAACGAGGAAGGACACCTCTTCGGAATGACACCGCACATCGCGGAGCAGCCCAAGGAGATATCCTATTCCATACAGAGCGTGGATAACATTAAGAGCGTAGCGGAGAGATTCATAAACAATCCTGCCATGGCATCAAAGAAGCACCTCTACGAGACCTGGCTCGAGGAGCTCGAGGATGAGGCGAAGCTCGACATTCCCGTTAAGAAGGCCGACACTCTGGCCGAGCTCGGACGCCTCTGCGGCATGCCCGAGGGGGCGCTCGAGGCCGAGGTCGCCAGGTACAACGAGTTCTGTGCCAAGGGCGTGGACGAGGACTTCGGAAAGGATGCGAAGAACCTGGTTCCCGTGTCCGATCACGGTCCCTATTACGCCATCTACGGGCAGAGATTCTCCGAGGCCGCGCTGGGCGGACTCATGGTGGATGGCCAGTGCCGCGTCCTTAGAAACGACAACACGCCTATCCCCGGACTCTACGGAGTGGGAGACGCCACCAGTGCCATGCACAGGAGGGGCGAGCTGGCTGTTATTTCCGAGCTTACATGGGGAGTGGCCTCCTCGTTCACGTCCGGAAACAACGCGGTAGATTATGTAAACCAGCACGGCCCCGCCGGGCAGATTGTCACCCGGGGCTATGCCGCCGGCGAAGGAGGGAGATAGACATGTTATTAATGCAGGACAACACGCAGTTTGTGCCGGTCGAAAATCCCAACATGCAGGAGAAGCGCACTAAAGCCGCTACCATCTCCCTGTCGGAGCGCCTGGGCACATACAATGAGATAGAAACTACCTACAGTAAGGATGAGGCCGAAAACGAGGCGGACAGATGTCTTAAATGCCCCACACACTGGTGCCAGAAGATGTGTCCGGCCGGGGTCCCCGTAACGGATTTTATCGCCGCATTGAGGGCGGGGAATCCCGAGGAGGCCTACAGGCTGATACGCACGGCGTCGGCCTTCCCTGAATTTTGTTCGCGAGTCTGCCCGAAGGAGAGACAGTGCCAGTCTAACTGCACCCGCTCCATAAACTCCGAGGCAGTCAGCATAAGCCGCCTGGAGCGCTTTGTTACCGAGACCCACTATGCTTCGGGCAATGGCGAGCCTGCCACACCTCCTACCAACTTACCTGAGGCAGGCGATCACAGGGGGGCGGAGTGTGCGCCCTCGAAAAAATCCGGTAAGAAGGTGGCCGTGATAGGATCCGGACCCTCCGGCCTTGCGGCTGCCCAATTCCTTACCGATTACGGTCACAGCGTTACCGTATACGAGAAGGACGACAGGCCCGGCGGGCTGCTTGAGTACGGCATCCCCAACATGAAGCTGGAGAAGGGCGTCGTCGCCAGAAAGATCGATTCACTTAAGAATCAGGGAGTGGAGTTTGTTTTGAATACAGCCGTCGGAAAGGACGTTTCGCCCGAGGAGCTCAAGGGCTCGTTCGATGCGGTCGTCCTGGCGGTCGGCACGAGAAACGCTAGGATGATTTCGGCCGAGAACATGGCTGATGCGAAGGGTGTCTACACCGCGGTCGAGTATCTTACCCAGACCACGAAGACCCTTTTGGACGGCGGCGACATGGCCGGAAGATCCATAAGCGCCGCGGGAAAGAACGTAGTTATCGTGGGCGGCGGAGACACAGGAAACGATTGCGTGGGAACGGCAATCAGGGACGGCGCGCTGAGCGTGACCCAGATCGAGATGCTTCCCAAACACCGTAAGACATTCGAGGTGGAGACGCCCAGGATGGACCCGCTTCCCGACGAGCCGCACTCGACCTCCCAGGAGGAGGCGAAGGTTAAGTTCTCCGAGGATCCCCACGTTTACGAGACCACGGTTAAGGCCGTGGAGAAGGATGCCTCCGGCAATGTTGCCGCCGTGACCGTAATAGACCTCGAGGCCCGGTACGATGCGTACAGGGTTTCGATGAGTGAGGTGCCCGGCACGGAGAGGACCATTCCGTGCGACATGCTCCTTATAGCCGCCGGATTCACGGGCCCCGAGAAGGCCGTGACAGAGGCGTTCGGAGTGTCGGTAAACGAGAGAACGAATATCATCGTGGGCGGTAGCGTCCCCTATATGACCGACGTGGACAAGGTGTTCGCATGTGGTGACTGTCATACGGGCCAATCCCTGGTCTGCAGGACCATGACAGATGCGAGAGAATGCGCCAAGGCGGTTCATGGCTATCTTTCCGAGTGATAGATAGCCACGCGATAGGGTTCGTACAAACACACAAAATATTTTAGGATTTTGGTGTGTCTGTCCCGTCGATAAAAGTTTATCGTTTTTTTATAATTAGTTTAGATACCTTTAGTAATCCATAAAGTGTTAAGGAGGAGAGATATGTTCACTAATGTATGGGTTTCTGCGATTTTCGTAATCGCGGCAATCGTGGTGTTCATCATCCTGTGTTTTAAGGGTGTGCACACCGGAATCGCGGCACTTATCAGTGCCCTCATCGCAGCCTTCGGATCGGCTGACAGCTTCTACACCTCGGTGTTTGAGACTTTCCCGTCCGGAGTGGCATCACTGGTTCAGCTGATGTTCTTCGTATTTACCGTTTCCGGCCTGTTGGGGTTTTTAATGGACGAGACGGGATGTTCGAAGGCAGTTGGTAATACCATGATCAAGCTTCTCGGCACGGACCGCGCATGGATCGCCATCACGGTTACCAGCGTTATCCTCATGTGCGCGGGCGTCGGCACCTTCATCTTCGTTGTCGTTGTCGTAGCTGCTCCGCTCATGAAGTCGGCAAACCTTCCGCGTAAGGTCGGAATGATCGCTGCACAGGGTATCGCGCCGGCCATCAATTTCTGTATGCCGGTTCCCAACGTACCCGGGGCGCTGGTTAACCAGTTCCTGGGCACAGGCATCTTCGATGCTCCCGTGCTTTCCATAGCTACAGGCTGCCTGGGTATCGCAATGTTCCTCGTATATCAGACCAGACTGGTCGCTAAGGCACGCGCCAACGGCGAGGGATACGACGGACCCGAGGATGTAGAGCTTAAGCTCAACGAGGAGGACCTCCCCGGATTCTGGAGCTCCATCATCCCTCTCGCAGTCGTTGTTATCGCTGCAGTTTGCTACAGCAAGATCACCTATATGAATACCACGTACACCACCTGGGCTACACAGCTCGTTGCGCTCGCACAGTTCACCGGCGTGGTTGTACTGGTTCTCATCCACTGGAAGAGAGTAAAGAACATCGGATTCACGAAGATTCTCTCCAAGGGATGCACGGAGATGTGGGGATTCCTCATGCTCGCCGGCTGCGTATACGGCTTCGGCCAGGTTGTTACCAAGGCCGCCTGCGTAGCCCCCATCCAGGAGGCTATCCTCGGATTGAATATCAATCCCTACATTTCGGCAATGGTTTCCGTTGCGGTTATCGCAGGTCTTTGCACCGACGGTGTGGCCGCAATGATGGTATGGCTGCCCATGTTCGGCCAGTCCTACCTCGATATGGGCGTAAACGCCGGAGCCCTCAGAAGACTGCTCCTGTGTACCACCCAGACATTCGACTCACTGCCTCATGCACAGTCGGTGGCTAATACGCTCGGCGTATTCGGTCTTACTCACAAGCAGGCATACAAGGAACTGTTCATCACGACGGTTGTATTCCCTGTTATCTTCTCGATCTTCTGCTGCATCTGCTGTATTCTGTTCTACAGCGGCGGCATTGCATAAGCTTTCTATCGGGATGACATTGAAAAAATTTAATGTTATAATTCAGGAGGGTCGGATTCTTCCGGCTCTCCGTTTTTTAGCAGTGATGAATATGAAGAAAGGGGGCCTTTGCGCGCTTCTTCCTTTAGTGCGAAAGGCATGACTATGTCGAATAATTCACCGTATTTACGAGCATTATATATAATTCTTGTGCCCATTGTGCTGCTCATCATTCTACTCAATTCCGGCTTTATACAGCGGCACATTCCGGCCGGCACCTGTAACGGCTCGGGTTACACCACCACCCGTTACAACTACTACTTTTTCACCTATTACAACGATTTCATAGAAGAAAACGAGGACCGGCTCGACGAGCTGGGATACGATTCCACGGTCTCCGACGGGGAGCAGTACGTGGACGATGAGGAGACTGTAACCTACAGGGACTATTTCCTGGCGGGCGGAGAGGAGCTCCTGTGCTCCACGCAGTACTATCTCGATCTGGCGGAGGCGGCAGGGTACGAGTTCTCCGATGAGGAGCTTACAGCCTACGATGACAAACTCGCCGACAATGAGGAACTAATGACCACCTACGGCCTCACCGAGAGCTCTTTCTACGTGGCATACTACGGCGTCGGAATGACGGCCGACATCTATAAGGCGGAGCTTTTGAAGCAGGTCAAGGCCGAGGCTTACAGGGACTACCTGCTGAAGAATACAGAGGTATCGGACGAGGAGATAGAGGAGTATCTCGCCGAAAACGACGTGGGAAACTACGACAGCGTGAACCTCTCGGTCATCACCATGAGCGCCCTCCCCGACAGGGAGACGGACGAGATTGACGCCGAGTCGCTGAGCGCCCTTCAGAGTAAGCTGGACGCCCTCGAGGCCCGCTACGAGGGCGGGGCCACATTCGAGGAGCTTCAGGCCGCATTCTCGGACCTTGCTCTGGGTGACGGGAACGGTAGCGTAACGGGCGCGGTCGATCTCGATCTGCCCGACGTATTGTCGGCCTGGTGCGTAGACGGACAGGAGTCCGGAGACACCCTCGTGAGCGGCGACACCTGCGCCGTCGTGGACGAGGAGACGGGCATCGCCTACTTCGCGGTGTTCGATTCCTACGGAGAGAATGCGGGAACGAGGACGGCCACTCTTGCTGTTCAGGAGAGTAAGGTCAGCGCCGCTGAGACGGAGGCGCTCGAGTCCGACTATCAGTATACAAGGAACGCCGCGGGCATGACCCTGGCGGCTAAATAGGTAGAATAAAATGGCTAAAACAAAAGGAAACAAACCCGATTACAGCTCGCGGGCCAAACATGAGCCTACCGCCGAGGAGCTCGAGCAGAAGGCGGCCACCGGCAAAAAGCGACGCAACGTGAGCAGGCATTCGGTAATCATAATGATCTTCGTGGCCGTGGCGCTCGTGTGCATCTTCGTCGGCAGGTGGACCTGGTCCATCATGAACGGCTACTACGGGGCGTTCATCGACGTGGATTACAATGCGGAGACGGCCATGGGCAACGCCCGGGGCCTCATATACACGGACGAGGAGAGCGCGGTCCTCGAGTGCCAGAAGGAGTGGGACGAGTTCAAGAGCTCCAGACTCTGGGATGAGGTTGACATAACTTCATCGCAGGATGGGGCATCTCTCCATGGATACCTCTACAACGATGGCGCGTCCGAGACCGTGGTGTATCTGCCGCGCTTCTACGAGGACGGCACCACTGACTTTCTGGCGGCATCCGACCTCTACGAGGCATCGAACTGCAACGTGTTCATACCGGACGCCCGATGCGTGGGAAAGAGCGAGGGCGAGTACTTCTCCTGGGGATACAATGAAAAGTACGACCTGGCCGACTGGCTTTCGTACCTTAACGGGGCGCTGGGAGAGCAGGAGTTCACTCTGGTCGGAGAGGGAGTGGGGGCCAACACCATCCTCTTCGCGGCATCCGCCGGCTCGAAAGATTCCGGGATGACGTTGGACGGAGAGCTGCTTAGCCCTTATAATGTAAGGGCAATCATCGCGATAAGTCCGTACGAGAGCCTCTACGAGCTCGCGAAGACGAACCTCTACACCTGGTATACGCTGCCGTCGTTCCCCTTCCTTAACTCCATTGTATGGAAGACGAACCACTCGGACTGCGGATTCGGTGTGGACGATACGGCGCTTGCAAACGCGTCCGGCGAGTCCGGAGGCGGGGAGGAGATCCCCACGTGCATACTGACGAGCGACAACGATGAATATGTCTCCTCCGACAGGTGCAGGGAGGTCTACGCGCTCTATAACGGCAGCGCACAGATTTTCTCGACCGGCGGAACGCATCTTAGTATATGGCCCAATCTGTCGGACGACGTTTTAGAATGGCTGGCCACGCTTTGACGGGGGCGCCCATGGAATCGCATCCGGCATAACCATAGGAGAGGCTTATGAGCAAGCAGAGCAGGGAAAACATCATAAACATACTAATGCGCGCATCTACGGCGAAGTCGCTCCAGGAGCTGGCTGACCTGGGGTACGAGCTCTTGTCCAATCCCATATTCATAGAGGACAGGTCTGCTTTTAAGCTCGCGTATTCCCAGAATTGCGTGGTGGACGACCCGCATTGGAACGCGGATATGGGCAAGTCCCGCACGGTGCTTCCCGACAGGAATCACGTCGAGGAGATGCTGGTGGGCTACAGAGAATCCTCCAGGACGGGGCTCCCCATCATAGTACAGGACGACTACATGCCCCAGAAGCGCCTGGTCAAGACCATATACGTGGACGGATCGCACGTGGGGACCATTGTCGCGACCGGATATTTCGAGGAGTTCACCGACGAGGACATCGAGCTCATGGAGATCCTCTCGGGTTACATAATCCGCTTCCTCGACGAGAGGGGATTCCCGCTCTCGGAGGACACTATGGCCGTGGAGAACATGCTCTTCAGGCTGCTGCAGGGGGCCCATTTCCCCGACAATGTGGTTGAGGAGAGGCTTATCAAGGGCCTGCACGCCGAGAAGGGCGACGCGTTTTTCGCCTTCGACATCTTCCCGCGTACCCAGCAGGGCAAGGACGGCATCATTGTCCACAGGATCATGGAGGACCTGAGGCGCGCGGGTCACTGCACGTGCTTCTTCTTCAACATGCACATAGTCTGTATTATAAAGGCGACGGAGGATAATCCCATCGATGCGCCGGACGAATTTGCATTCACTCCCATACTGGAGAGCGAGGAGCTGATAGCCGGCATATCCCAGCCCTTCACGGACCTGAACTTCCTGCTCCACTACTACAACCAGGCCCTGGCCATGGCACAGCTGGCCGATGTCCTGGGCAACAAGGAGCGCGTGTACTTCTCATACGACACCTTCGCCAGCTATCACATGATGGAGCTGGCCGGCAAGGACCGAGACCTCTCGCAGTTCTGCCACCACAAGATTCTCATGCTCGAGAAGTACGACTACGAGCACAACACGGAGTTCACGAAGACCCTCCACGTTTACCTGGAGTCCTCGCGAAGCATCTCGCACACCGCGGAGGTGCTCTTCCTTCACAAGAACACGGTGACGTACCGAATAAACAAGTGCTTCGAGATATTGAGCACGAAGATTGAGGACAACAACGAGCTGTTTGCCTTCCTGTTCTCGCTGCGGATTCTCGAGTACAGAAAGAAGAAAATCATGGCCATGTCGGCGCCGTACATAAAGGCCGACAAGGACATGAAGGCGTAGAGCGCGGCAGTTGCCGGCGTTCCCGCCACGGGAGAGCAGTATGATTAAGTTATTTTATTACAGCGACGCCGTTCCCTTTTTGACGTATGGGGAGACGGCGGTCGAGAAACTCGAAGAAAACCTGGAGCTTCTTAGAAAGCAATCCGACAGCGTTCACCTCATCTGGCACCTTCGCAACGGGACAGGAGACATCCTGCGGTCGAACGGCTCGGAGGTGGCGGACCGCCTGGAGTTTATACGATCTGAGTACATAAGGCTCGGGGCAGGAGAGCTGAACGAGGATCCCGAGGGGAGCCCCGGATTCTACGAGGCCATATCCGGCTGTGACGCCTACTACGGCGACCCGTCAGACGCGTGCTGCTACGCGCAGCTGAACGGCATTCCCGCCATGATCCAGGGCTTCTTTAAATAAAACAGAGAACCCCGTAGGGTTCCCTGCATAATGCTTTTGGTTATAATGACACTGTTCCAATTGGGGCGGTGTCATTCTCTTTTTCCCTTCATCTTTATCTGCTTGAGACGCCTGGTTACCTCTGCGGAGAGTCCGCTTCGAACCACCTGCTCCTCGTCGAAGGTGAGCTGAGCGCAGTGTCTGGAGTTCTCCATGAGGCTCATGGAGAAGGTGAGTCCGTTGTTGAACTCGTCCAGGGTGTGGTTATCAATCTGGGCGACGTCTCCTGCCAGGATGAGCTTGCCTCCCTCGGCGGGACGCGTGAGGATGTCGGTGATCTGGGTGCGGGTGGTGTTCTGCACCTCATCGACTATGATGAACGCGTCCGAGATGGAGCGGCCCCTCATGTAGGCGAGCGGGAATACGTTCAGCACCTTGGTGTACATCATGTCCTCGATCTGCTGCTGGATCTCGTCGTTCGGGACGTCCTTGTTGCCCTTGCGGAGGATGGTCTCGATGTTGTCGTAGAAGTTCTGCAGCAGGAACTCGGTCTTATCGTCCATGTCTCCGGGCAGGAATCCGAACTCCTTGTCCGACTCGACGTTGGGCTTGGCGATCATTATCTTCGAGTAGCGGCGCGACTTCTTGGAGTCGTAGGTGTACTCGAGGCCGGTGGCCAGGGGCAAAAACGTCTTCGCCGTTCCTGCGGGTCCCTTGAGGATGACCAGATCTATGGTCGGATCGCAGAGCGCGTGGATGGCCATCTTCTGGACGGCGTTCCTCGGGTGCACCCCGTAGGGATGCTGGTCGGGCAGGAGCTTTAACTCGTTGTCCTGGTGAATGCACACCGCCGACTGGTGCCCGCACTTGAGGATGTAGTACTCGTTCTCGTAGCATCTGGTGCCCTCGAGAGCTGCAGTCACCGCCGCGTCGTCTGCGGCAATCGCATTGTCGGCATACAGCCTGTCTATGAGCGCGCTGTCGGTCTCCACCGTCTCATAGCCTTTATAGGCGTCGGTGTCGTCTATGGCGTGGTCGTTCAGGTAGTACTCCACGCGCACGCCGCAAACGGAGGCGTTAACCCTCATGCTCACGTCGTTGGTTACCAGAATGACGGGCGAATCGAGCCGCGAATTAAGGTAGATGCACGACGATATAATCCTGTTATCCGCCTGGTCGATGGAATAGCCGTTGGGCAGATGGTGCTGGTCCACGCCGTCGGGCTCCACGAATATCTTTCCGCCGTTACCTATCTCCACGCCGGATCGAAGGTCTCCCTGCACGCGGAATTCCTCCAGTATGCGCGCGGTCTCGCGGGCGTTGTATCCGAGCTCGCCGCCCAGGCGCTTCTTGGAATCGAGCTCCTGGAGCGTGGTACCGCAGATGTAGATGTGGTTGTCCTCGAAGCCGTAGATGGCGTTGGGATTTTCAAGGAGAATGTTTGTGTCCAATACGAAGTTTTTTCTCATAGCTGTTCCTCCCCATATGGTTTTTATGTGCATATTATAACATATATAGATGAAATTGTCAGACATTTGATTTTGTTATGCTTATGATGTTATTATCTCTATCGTGACTTGTTGGAAGACCAATGGAGAATACACGAAATGAAGAAAAGTTATGTAACCCGAGGAACATGCTCAAGAGCCATCAACATAGATGTTGACGACGCCGGAATCATCCGCTCAGTGGAATTCGTAGGCGGCTGCGCCGGCAATACGGCCGGAATCTCTAAGCTCGTCGTCGGCATGAAGGCGTCCGAGGTGGCCGACAGGCTGCGCGGAACGCAATGCGGCCCCCGTGGTACGTCCTGCCCCGACCAGCTCGCCAGGGCGCTCGACGAGATGGCCTGATTCCGGGGAGCCTCAGATGATAAAGAGAAACGACATTATCTTAATAGCGGTCCTGGCGGTCGTCTGCGCCGCGGCGTTCCTCCTGTTCAGGGGAAGCGCGCAGGGTGGCAGCGTCGTCGCGGTGTACGTGGACGGAGAGAAGACTCAGGAGTACCCCCTGGACGCCGATGCCACCTACACCATCGAGACCTCGTACGGCACCAACGTGCTGGTGATTGAGGACGGGACGGCGAGGGTCGACGAGGCCGACTGCCCCGACTCGCTGTGCGTTCACCAGGGGGCCATATCCCGCGTGAACGAGAGCATTGTCTGCCTGCCCCATAAGGTGGTGGTAGCCATAGAGGGCGATTCGGACGACGAGTCCGCCGATGCGATTGACGGGGTGGCCAAATGAGTGATAACGGATTGAAAGTAAAAGATATAGCGATGAACGGGCTCCTGATAGCCCTCGCCATGATACTGAGCTACGTGGAGACGCTGATCCCCGTGTTCGCCGCAGTACCCGGCATGAAGATCGGACTCACGAACATCGTGGTCCTGGTGGCGCTCTACGTCCTCGGTCCGCGCAAGGCGTTCACCGTGAACATGGTCAGGATAATCCTGGTGGCCTTTACCTTCGGCAACATGTTCGCCATGTTGTACTCGGCTGCGGGGGGTATCCTTAGCTTCGTCGTAATGTGGGCGCTTTATAAGAGCGGGAAGTTCGGCCCGGTCGGAGTGAGCGCCGCCGGAGGCGTGGCCCACAATGCGGGACAGATTATCGTGGCCTGCCTCGTTCTGGACACGGGATACGTGTTCTACTACCTGCCGGTTTTGTGCATAAGCGGTATCGTGGCCGGAATCCTGATAGGAATCATCGGAGGCGAGACGGTGAAGAGGCTGCCCTCGCGCGCCACGGAGGGAGAGTGACCTTACAGGTACTGACTGAATAATAAAAATAAACCCCACTCCATAGAAGGAGTGGGGTGTTTTGAACCCTGTGATACGTTAAGACTCTTGGTAAAGCCCTCCGTATGTGAATTAGTAGTTCTCTGCCTTAACTTCGAAGAAGCTCTGGGGATGTTTGCATACGGGACATACGCCGGGAGCCTTCTTTCCGACAACGACGTGGCCGCAGTTTCTGCACTGCCAGATGCAATCTCCGTCCTTGGAGAATACGAGGTCTCCCTCTACGTTCTCGAGGAGCTTGAGATAGCGCTCTTCGTGATGCTTCTCGATGGCGCCTACCATCTTGAAGAGAGCGGCGATGCGAGTGAAGCCTTCCTCCTCAGCATCCTTGGCGAACTGTGCATACATGTCGGTCCACTCGTAGTTCTCACCTGCTGCTGCGTCCTTGAGGTTCTCTACTGTCGAGGGGATATCGCCGCCGTGCAGCTCCTTGAACCAAAGCTTGGCGTGCTCCTTCTTGTTGAAAGCGGTCTCCTCGAAGATGGCTGCGATCTGCTCATAGCCGTCCTTGCGAGCCTTGCTTGCATAGTAGGTATATTTATTTCTGGCTTCGGACTCTCCTGCGAATGCCGCCTGCAGGTTTTTCTCTGTTTTAGATCCTTTTAACTCCATTGGGGTGCCCTCCTTGAAAATAGTGTAATTTTAGGGGCTTCAGAATCTACCCCGCTTGCCATGATTGTATTAAATGAAAAGCGGTAAGTCAACGCGAACCGTTGATAAATTTGTCGCGGTAAATAAAATAATTTTATTTTTCGAAATTTCTAAAAGTGTTTTGGTTAAAAATGCGGAATAATATATATAGAACCAACAATTCTCCCGGGGCGTTTGAGTGGGTCAGAAGCTTTATCGGGAGATTTTGTGCATTCAGATGTTTGCAGAGGATAGAAGAGGAGTCGGAAGTTGCCTTACGTACCGGACGAATTCGTTGAAGAAGTGCTCTCGCGCACTAATATAGTGGATGTGGTGTCCGGATATGTCACCCTTAAGAAAAAGGGACGGGACTATTTCGGACTTTGTCCGTTTCACACGGAGAAGACGCCGTCTTTCTCCGTATCGGATACGAAGCAGATTTTCTATTGCTTCGGTTGCCACGAGGGTGGCAATGCCATTTCATTCCTGAGAAAATATGAGAACTGTACCTTCTACGAGGCAGTCAGCATGCTGGCCGAAAGGGCCGGGATGAAGGTGCCGGAGGGTAAGGTTTCCCCCGAGAAAAAGCGGGAGGCCGACAGGAAGGCCAATCTCATGGAGCTGCATCGGCAGGCTGCGAACTTCTACTACATGTGCCTTATGGGAGCGGACGGAGGAGTCGGCAGGGAGTACTTCCAAAGGAGAGGGCTCGATGCGGAGACCATAAAGTCCTTTGGCCTCGGGTTCTCACTCCCGTATTCGGACGGGCTGTACAAGTGGCTACGGGAAAAGGGCTACGACGATAAGATAATAAAAGACAGCGGGCTGGTCATCTACCCGGATGACGGGCCGCCCAGGGACAGGTTCAGGAACAGGGTTATGTTCCCCATACAGGATGCGTCGGGACACGTCATCGCGTTCGGAGGCAGGGTCCTCGGGAAGGGCGAGCCCAAGTACCTTAATTCGCCGGAGTCGTCCATCTTCGATAAGAGCTATAACCTGTACGCGCTGAAGATGGCGCGGCGGACGAAGAGGAACGAGATGATCCTCTGCGAGGGCTACATGGACGTCATTGCCCTGCACAGGTCGGGGTTCGACAACGCGGTGGCATCGCTCGGAACGGCGCTGACCCGCGGGCATGCGACTATCCTGGCCAGATATACCGACACGGTTCTGCTGTGCTACGACAGCGACAAGGCCGGGGTCAAGGCGGCACTGAGGGCCATTCCCATATTGAAGGCCGCAGGCCTGACGGTTAAGATCCTCCACATGGATCCATATAAGGACCCGGACGAGCTAATCACGGCCACCGGACCCGAGGAGTTCGAAGACAGGATATCCAAGGCGCAGAACAGCTTCTTCTTCACCCTGGACGTCCAGGACAGGGAATATAATCTCGAAGATCCGGACGAGCTCACCAAGTGCATGAATCGCGCCGCCGGGCGCGTGGCCGGCATAACCGACGAGCTCGAGAGAAACAACTACATCCCCGCCGTCGCCAAAAGGTACGGCGCAGACGAGAAGAGCTTCCGCAAGAGGGTGAACGAAATAGGGCTCTCCGGACACGCCATCGACGAAATCGAGGTGGAGAAGGCGCCGCCCAAGCCCGCCGGAGAGAAGTACGACGGAATCGAGAAGTCGCAGGACCTGCTCATCACCGCATTGACGGAGCATCCGGGGCTGTATCCCCAGATAAAGGATTACCTTTCGCCGGAGGATTTCACCGGGGAGGTATATCAGCAGATTGCGCGGGTGCTCTTCCGGAAACTCGGGGAGGGACCGGTTTCACCGGCCGTCATCATGGAGTCGGTCGGCGACGAGCGCATTCAAAACGTCGTGGCCAGGATGTTTAACTCATCGTCCATACGGGAGCTGTCTCCCGGAGATCTGGAGGGGGCGCTTAGGCAGACCCTCGCCAAGATAAAGATGTCGTCGCCCAATACGGGCGGGGGCGAAGGCATGTCGGCCGCCCAGAAGGCCATAGCGGATAAGAAGCTGCTGCAGAAAATAAACACATTGTCACTTAATGTATGAAATAAGAACGGAGAATTCAATGAGTACAAAGAAACAGGAAACAGAGGAGAAGAAGGAGACGAAGAAGGCCACGGCTAAGAAGTCTACGGCTAAGAAGGCTGCCGCCACCGAGGAGGTCAAGGAGACGAAGAAGGCCACGGCTAAGAAGACTGCGGCTAAGAAGACCGAGGCCGCTGAGACCAAGGAGGCGAAGAAGGCCACGACTAAGAAGACTGCGTCTAAGAAGACCGAGGCCGCTGAGACGAAGGAGGCCGCGACCAAGAAGACTGCGTCTAAGAAGACCGAGGCCGCTGAGACCAAGGAGACGAAGAAGGCCACCACTAAGAAGACTGCGACTAAGAAGGCCGATGCCAAAGAGTCTAAGGAGGCCGGGGAGACGAAGAAGACCACGGCAAAGAAGACTACAGCCAGGAAGTCCGAGACCGCAGAGTCTGAGGAGACGAAGAAGGCAGCTCCCAAGAAGGCCACGACTAAGAAGGCCACGACTAAGAAGGCCGATGCCGAAGAGTCTAAGGAGGCCGGGGAGACGAAGAAGGCTGCTCCCAAGAAGACCGCTTCCAAAAAGGCCGCCGGGCCCGAGGAGGCCAAGGGGGCGTCCGATAGCGCCGACGATGTGGACTCCGACTCCAAGACCTACGAGGAGGTGCTCGCCGAGCTCGTCAAGCTCGGGCGCGGCAAGAAGAACGTCCTCGAGGAGAGCGAGGTTAAGGAGTACATCAAGGATTACTCCTTCGACGAGGCCCAGACTGAGAAGCTCACCGAGGACCTCGAGAAGAACGACATTGACGTCCTGGTCACCAGCGACAAGGAGGACGAGAGCCTTCCCGACAACGACGACCTCGAAGACGAGGAAGAGGTGGACATGGAGAACATCGACCTCTCCGTTCCCGAGGGCGTCAGCATCGAGGATCCCGTAAGGATGTACCTCAAGGAGATTGGAAAGGTGCCCCTGCTCAGCGCGGACGAGGAGATCGAGCTCGCCAAGCGCATGGAGCAGGGCGACGAGCAGGCCAAGAAGGAGCTCGCAGAGGCGAACTTAAGGCTCGTGGTCAGCATCGCCAAGCGCTACGTCGGACGAGGAATGCTCTTCCTCGACCTCATACAGGAGGGCAATCTCGGCCTCATCAAGGCCGTGGAGAAGTTCGACTACCACAAGGGATATAAGTTCAGTACGTACGCCACATGGTGGATCAGGCAGGCCATCACCAGGGCCATTGCCGACCAGGCCAGGACCATCCGTATCCCCGTGCACATGGTTGAGACCATCAACAAGCTCATCCGCGTGTCCAGGCAGCTCCTTCAGGAGCTCGGACGAGAGCCCAGCCCCGAGGAAATCGCCGAGCAGATGAACATGCCAGAGGAGAGGGTAAGGGAGATCCTCAAGATTTCCCAGGAGCCCGTATCCCTCGAGACGCCCATCGGCGAGGAGGAGGAC
>JAILAS010000197.1 GCA_024681495.1 Eubacterium sp.
TTACCATCTGGCTGGTATAGCTGTTCTCATTATCATACCACGAAACCACCTGAACCTCATAGAGGTCATCTGAAATCTGTGACACCATGGTCTGGGTGGAATCGAAGAGCGAGCCGTAGGTCATGCCGACGATGTCGGAGGATACGATCTCGTCCTCGTTGTATCCAAAGGACTCGTTAGCGGCCGCCTTCATGGCCGCGTTTATGCCCTCTGCGGTCACGCCCGCCTTCTTAACCACTGCGGTGAGAATGGTGGTGGAACCGGTGGGCACGGGAACTCTCTGCGCGGAGCCGATGATCTTGCCGTTCAGCTCGGGGATTACGAGGCCTATGGCCTTGGCCGCTCCCGTGGAGTTGGGAACAATATTGA
The DNA here is from genome assembly GCA_024681495.1 of Eubacterium sp. Classification (GTDB taxonomy): domain Bacteria; phylum Bacillota; class Clostridia; order Lachnospirales; family Lachnospiraceae; genus RUG14243. The sequence goes on from JAILAS010000197.1 coordinate 370, forward strand.
CGGCCGCCGCGCGCGAGCGGCGGAGGTCACCCTTCCTCTGAGGGCCGTCGAGCGTCATCTGATCGCCGGTGTATGCGTGAATGGTGCACATGATACCCGACTGTATGGGCGCGTATTTATTGAGCGTGTCGGCCATCGGAGCGAGGCAGTTCGTGGTGCACGATGCCGCGGAGATGATGGTATCTTCGCTCTTAAGCGTCTCGTGGTTTACATTATATACTACGGTGGGGAGGTCATTGCCCGCGGGAGCGGAAATAACCACTCTCTTCGCGCCCGCCTTGATGTGGGCGGAAGCCTTCTCCTTAGAAGTGTAGAATCCGCTGCACTCGAGGACTACGTCCACACCTACCTCTCCCCAGGGGAGATTGGATGCGTCCGGCTCGGCGTAAATGGTAATCTTCTTTCCGTCTACGGTTATGGAGTCATCCCCTGCCGTAACCTTATCGCACAGAGCGTAGCGACCCTGCGAACTGTCATATTTTAAAAGGTGCGCCAGCATCTTCGGGCTGGTGAGATCGTTAATCGCAACGATTTCAAATCCTTCCGCCCCAAACATCTGTCTGAATGCCAGACGACCTATCCTTCCAAACCCATTGATTGCTACCTTTACTGCCATTAACGTCTCCTCCTGAAATATGTATTATTCTTCTGCTACCCCCTTAAGAGTTCGCACTAACTAATTTTAACCAATATGAAACCAAATTACAAGATAAAGGCGTTAAAAATTTAACAAATTGATAAAATTGGTATATAAATCTTCACTTCGGTGCCCACCCCCTTGACCGAGCGGACCTCCAGAGTGCCCTTGCACATGGTTGCAATGCGCCTGCGGACGTTGTCCAAGCCAATGTGGCTGCGCCCGTCCTCCTTCATCTCCGACGTATCGAATCCCACGCCGTCGTCCCTGACGCAGATGATGTACTCGCGCTCTCCGCGGGAGGTGGATATGACCACGGTTCCTCCGCCCTCCTTCTTGCCGACTCCGTGCTTCACGGCGTTTTCGACTATGGGCTGAAGCGAAAGGGCCGGAATCGAGAACTCGGTCTCCTTTATGTCATACTCGACGCAGAGCTCGTCTCCGAACCTCATCTGCTCGAGCTCGAGGTACTGCTTTATGTGAACAAACTCGTCCTCGAACGGGACGTTCTCCTTCTTCGTCAGAGAATCCATGTTGCAGCGAAGGTAGTCCGAGAACGTGGCGATGGCCTCCTGCGCCTGGGCGGGATCCTTCTCGCATAGGTAGTATATGGTGTTTAGCACATTATATATGAAGTGGGGCTGAATCTGGGACCGGAAAATCTGGAGGCGCAGGTCGTTAAGCGCCCTCTCCCTCTCCATGAGCTGCTCCTTCTGGATGATGATGAGCTTCTGCTGTACGACGGATGCGCGCTGGTCCTCGATTATGCTGGAGAAAAACAGCACGAGGACAGACGTTCCTATTCCGAGATTGAACACGGAGAGCTGTATGTCGAGGCTGAACTCCACGATCATTCCGATGGCGGGGAACACCACGTAGCTGGCCAGGACAAAGAGCCTGCTCTTGCCGAGCGAGGCGTGATTGTTCAGCATGGCCGCGAATATAAACATCAGGATTATGACGCCGCTGGACTCGATGTACGGATCCAGAGGGCCCATCTGGCGCAGGCCGATCTCGTCGATATAAAACACCCATCCGGTGAAAACCGATATGGCGCTCAGAACTGTGCATGCGCCGGCGACTATAGTCACGCCCCAGTATATGATGTTGTTAATCAGGTCCCTCTTCACGTACGTATACATGTAGGTGATGAACCCGAAGCTTACCTGGTACGAGAATGCGTAGTCAAGGAAGCTGAATATTTTAAGGAAAAGGATGTTTTCGGGCGATGTGTCGCCGCGCTTAACCCAGCAGAGGATATTGCTGATCATGAGCATGGCGGCACAGAAAAGAAGCATTGAGAGAGCAATCTCGGTCTCCGTCTTCTTTCCGGCCCTATAGAAAATTACGATTATACTTATAATGGAAAAGATCACTCCCCAGGCCTGCAGCCCGCAGAAGAAGTAATCAGCACGAAATTCAAACGCCTCTGACAACATATGCTCCACCCGTCATCACAGCAACGAACCGAGGGTGTACTCTCCCCAGCTGTACTGAGACATATACTCGCCGCGGAACCCGCTGCGCGAATCCTTATCGCCGTTCAGGTAGTCGAAGTAATCGCACGAAATCCTGGACGGCACCACTCCCATGAGCCCCCTCTGCCTGGCAATGGCGTCGAGGCAGCCCGCATTCTCGAGGACTGAAGTGAGGTCAGAGCGAATGTTTTTAAGGTAGGAATTATGACCCGTGTCGGAGTCCTCATCGTCCTCCCAGAGGATGGAAATAATCTCCTGGTTGGAGCACATTGCTCCGTTCCTGTCTATCAGGTAAGCCAACAGCTCCTTGGTCTTGGAATACTGAAATTTAAGGGGCTCGTCATCGAGAAACACCTCGAAGTTACCGAAGGTCTGCGCCTTAAGACGGGGAGCGGAAGAATCCGCGAGGGGGTACCTCAGATTCTCCATCTCCTTTTTAATCTTATCCACGGTGACAGGCTTCATGATGTAGCCGCTGGCATGAACGTCGAAGGCCTCACCTGCATAGTCTCCGTAGCCGGTGGTGAAGATAACGTTAATCCTGGGATTAATCTTCTTAAGCCCCTCCGCAGCCTCGATGCCGTTCATTGTGCGCATCTCAATGTCGAGAAAGGCGATGTCGCAGCCATTATCCCGGACATGGTCCAGCGCCTTGGCGGGATTACGGAACCCGATGGGCTCCGAACCGGGAATCGCCTTCTTAATCGAACTCATCAATCCTTCCAATGCAATTTTCTCATCATCGACTGCTACAATCTTAATCATAAAGTCCCCCTAAAAAACATGCCGTCAGTAACAGCGCTTCTCCCTGTCTCAAAAACGCACTTTCGGATTATATTCCCTTGGCGATATCGCTCCTGGAATACTTGTTTTCAAACTGCACGTGTTTGGCTGCCTCGTAGGCCCGCTGCCTGGCCTCGGCCACATTGGCGGCCACGGCCGTCACTCCGAGTACCCTTCCGCCGGCGGTCACGATACGGCCCTGCTCGTCGAATGCGGTACCGGCATGGAAGCAGTAGCAGTCATCGGCGCTATCGAAGAACTCGAGTCCGGTGATGGGGAATCCCTTCTCGTAGGATACGGGGTATCCATCGGAGGCAAGGATTACGCACACTGAACCATTGTCCTCGAATACGAGGTCTATCTCGTCGAGACGCCCCTCGATGCAGGCGAGGAAAACGTCCACGATGTCGTTCTTCATGCGCGGGAGCACCACCTGGGCCTCGGGATCGCCGAAGCGTGCATTGTACTCGAGTACCTTGGGGCCGTCCTCGGTGAGCATCAGTCCGAAGAAGATGACTCCCACGAAGGGGCGTCCCTCGGATGCCATGGCGGCTACCGTGGGTGCGAAGATCTTCTCCTGGCAGAAAGCGTCTATCTCATCGGTATAGAAGGGAGTGGGCGAGAAATTGCCCATTCCACCTGTGTTTAATCCCTCGTCTCCGTCCTTGGCCCTCTTATAGTCCTGGGACGAAGTCATGGTCTTTATCGTCTTTCCGTCAACGAACGAGAGTACCGAAACCTCGCGTCCCGTCATGAACTCCTCTACCACCATCTTAAGGCCGGCGTCGCCGAACTTGCGGTCAGACATGATGGTCCTGGCGCCGTCGAGCGCCTCCTCGAGGGTATTGCAGATGAGCACGCCCTTGCCGAGCGCGAGTCCGTCCGCCTTAAGAACGATGGGAAGGTGCGCGCCCTTTATATACTCCACTGCGGCGTCGTAGTCCTCGAAGGTCTCGTAGCCGGCGGTGGGGATGTTGTACTTCTTCATGAGATCCTTGGAGAAGGCCTTAGAGCCCTCCAGGATGGCTGCATTCTTTCGGGGGCCGAAGACCTTGAGGCCCTCCTCCTCGAACCTGTCGACAATGCCGCCCACCAGGGGATCGTCCATTCCGACAATGGTGAGGTCGATGGACTTCTCCTTAGCAAAGGACACGAGCCCTTCGAAGTCCATAGCCTTGATGGGAACACACTCCGCAAGCGCGGCAATTCCGGCGTTGCCCGGTGCGCAGTAGATCTTATCCGCCTTGGGGCTCTTTGCCACCGCGGTTACGATTGCATGCTCTCTTCCGCCACTTCCTATAACTAAAATCTTCATTTAAAATCCCTCGCTTTCGGCGTTATCGTACTGGTCCTGCTCAATCTCGTCTTCAAAGTCATCGTCGTCGGCGGTGTTCTGCTGAACGTGCGCCACGCCGTCCTCGACGGTGACGCATCCGTTGGCGATGAGGTCGATGGTCCTCGGGAGGATGACCCACTCAGCCTCCTCCATCACGCGCTGCTGGAGCTCCTTGGGGCTGTCGCCCTCATGAACCTCCACGGCCTTCTGCATGATGATAGGACCCGTATCAGTGCCGCTGTCCACGAAATGAACGGTGGCTCCCGTAACCCTGCATCCCCTGGCAATTACCTCTTCGTGGACCTTGAGTCCGTAGAATCCCTGCCCGCAGAAAGCTGGGATGAGCGAGGGGTGAACATTTACAATCCTGTTCTCATAGGCCTTTATGACCTTCGCGGAAAGGACCACGAGGTAGCCGGCGAGGACCACGAGGTCCGTCTGTGCGTCGGCGAGGGCCTTTAAAAGCGCCGCGTCGAACTCCTCCTTATCGGGATGATCCTTACGGGAGATGACGCAGGTGTCAATGCCGGCGTCCGCGGCCCTGGTAAGCGCATAGGCATCCGCATTGTTACTTATAACGCAGCCGATGCGGGCGTTGGTTATCACACCGGAACGAATGGCGTCGATAATAGCCTGGAGGTTGGTACCGCCGCCGGAAACCAGAACGGTGATATTTAGCATAATATTACTCCTTTTTCTTCAGACCTTACGGATCCAAGAATGAAGGCCTTATCTCCTGCTGACTGCGCGGCCGCAACGGCCTTATCGGCATCCTGCTGCTTTACACACAGCACCATGCCCACACCCATGTTGTAGGTGTTATACATCATTTCCTCTTCGATGCCGCCCTCCTTCTGAAGAATGCGGAAGATGGGGGGCACCTCGTAAGACGACTTCTCGACCACTGCCTGAATGCCGTCGGGAAGCATGCGGGGGATGTTCTCGTAGAATCCGCCGCCGGTTATG
>JAILAS010000202.1 GCA_024681495.1 Eubacterium sp.
TCATAACCAGGTCGGTCGAAGAATCGAGCGTGAAGGTGATGATGTCACCCGCCTGCACATTGTCGCCGGTCATGGATTTCACGAAGACCACGCTGCCCGGCTCGATGGCGGGCGACATACTGCCCGTCAATATCTCATACGTCTCATACCCCAGCGCCCTGGGCGCCGTGAAGGGTGCGCACACAAGAATAACGGCACACATACACAGTGTGCCGATTATATTCAGTGCTCTTGCAAACCTTATAAGCCCCTTATCCATAAAATCTCCCGTCTAGTGTGTAACAGGCTCGGGATACTCCTCCCCGAAGGTCTCCACGGTAACGGTCTCCATGACCTGCTCCTCGAGGGGCCTGTCCATGAAGTCTGTCGGGCACTCGGCGATGGCATTTACCACCTCCATGCCCTCGGTAATCTTACCGAATGCGGCGTACTCTCCGTCCAGATGGGGTGAGTCCATGTGCATTATGAAGAACTGCGAGCCGGCCGAGTTGGGCTCCATGGTCCTGGCCATGGAAAGGACGCCTGCCGTGTGCTTGAGGTCGTTCTTAAAGCCGTTGCTGCTGAACTCGCCGTCAATCTCGTATCCGGGGCCGCCTGCGCCGGTACCCTGGGGATCTCCGCCCTGAATCATAAAGCCCCTTATGACTCTGTGGAAACCGATGCCGTCATAATATCCCTTGGAAATAAGAGAAATGAAGTTATTGACGGTGTTCGGAGCAATCTCCGGATAGAGCTCCGCCTTCATAACGTCGCCTGATTTCATTGTGATCGTAACTATAGGATTCTGTGCCATTTTTAATCTCCCTTCGTCTTTCATTTAAAAATATGCATCTATACCATTGGCAATGCCCTTTACGATGGCCTTCTGGCCCTTCTTGGAGGACATGTACTTATCATCCGAGGAATTCGTCATAAAGCCCATCTCAAGCAACACGACCGGAATCTTACTCCAGTTGGTGCCGGTCAAATCGTCCCTCGTGTAGAGCCCCCTGCTCGAAATGGATGTGGCCGAGCAATAGCTGCTAAGTATTTCTTGTGCCAGCTTCCTGCTCTTCTTACAGATCTTATTGCTCAGATAGGGGTTCGACATGGAGGGATACAGCACGCTGGCGCCTTTAACCGACGACGAGGTAGACCCGTCCGCGTGCAGCCTTATCGATATGTCACACTTCTTATTCAGCTTCAACGCCCTCTGCTTATTGGAGATATTGACGTTGTGCGTGGTCCTTGTCATGACCACCTTATACCCTCGCTTTATCAGCTCCTTGCGGAGCTTCTTAGCCACTTCGAGTGTAAGCTTATACTCGGGCTTACCGGTATAAACTCCGCTGGTGCCTCCCGAAACCTTTATCTTCTTTACGCTCGACCCGGGGCCTATCGCCTCGAGGCCGTAGTTGGCGTGTGCCTGATGCCCGGCGTCTATACCTATGACCGCCTTGGGCTTGATAGTCACCTTTATGCTTACCGACTGGTCTCCCAAAGTCGCTGTGACCGTCACCTTGCCGTATCTTTTGGCCGTAAGCTTTCCTTTTTGGTTGATCTTAGCCTTTTTCGTATTGGATACGGACCAGGTCACTCCCTTCAAATTCACCTTGAATTTAAAGGTCTTCCCCGCCTTTATCTTCTTTTTAACGGAGGTAAACTCCAAAGTCTCCGTGGAGGTGCCGTCATCGGTAGCTGTGGCAGCATAGGTGGATACCCCGCCGGCCGCCGCTATAAACAACACGGTAAAGACCACCGCTGCCAGAGACAATGCAGCTCTTCTAAATTCCTTCATAATCGCTCTCCTTGTGACAGTTCGTTTAGGAATTCCTGCGCGAGGAACAAATTCGATGTCCTCCGGGGATGAATTTCCTCTTAAATAGAGTACTATTTTTTGAAGTCATGTCAAGGGTAAAGAGCCGATAATTTAGGATTACCGCAACCGAAAACACCCCCGGCCGTAGGGAAGCCGTGGGGTGTTTCCGGAGAGTCTTTGTCTCTTAGGGGAAATTAAAAACTTATAAACAGTTAGCTGTCAATTACTCTTCAACTACATCAGTAGTGCGTGCGCTATAAACCTCTATGTTCTGGTTAAGGTTCCAGATGCCGTTGGCAACTACGCCGTTTGCAAGGTTCTCAGCCTGAATAGCCTCTGCGGTAAGCTCGATCTCGAAGTTTCCATCTGCCTCGGAGTTAGTCCAGGAAGCAGGAATAGTAACCGTGTTGAAGAGTGTAGCGGTATCGCCTGCGGAAAGAGCCTCACCATCACCATCACCATAATAGTAGTATCCGTCAGAACCTAAAGTCCATCCATCGTTGATATCAAGAACAATATCATCAAGTGCATCACTGGATATAGTCCCATCCTCACTGGTAATATCCACCTTCACGCGAATAAGTGCGTCCTGAGAGCCCTCTTCTACAACAACGGTAGGATCCTTCTCTACGGTCTGTCCGGGTACGAGGTCGCTGAACTCAAGACCATCATCTTCTTCGTCCTGGCTCTCATAGATATCAATATCGATGTGACCGGTGGAAAGGCTGTTCGCAATACCGTCTGTGTCGGTAAAGTATGCGAATGTAGAACCGATGCCGATTGCTGCTACGAGTGCTGTTGCTCCAAGTACTGCTGCCAAACTTCTCTTTTTCATGTTTCTGTCTCCTTTTTGTTTTAATAAAATTGGTTAGTTAAGTTAACTTACTACTTACTGTGTATTTATCCTATCATCCGAAAATCACATGAGCGTCACATGAGGATGATCTGATCTGAATTTAACGCAGGTCTATGCGATTTAACGCATGTTCCAAAAACTATTTTTTCAGAGCTTTGAACGCGTCCTGTATTGCCTTAACCTTATCGGCGTTCGTAAGGGCCGCCCAGGCTTCATTGCTGTCCGACTCGATGTAGTTTCCGTCGTATACGCTGAGGACGCTGTCCTCTGTGACGGTGAGATCGAAGTCGGGAACGTTACCGGGATCCGAGGAGTAAACCGCATCGAAGAGGGAGGCGGTTACTGCGCTCTCGTCATTGTCATCGGTCGCCGCAGGAACCACTCCGGTGTAGTACCAGTATCCGTCAGCCGCATAAACCCAACCGTTGACTGTGAATCCTGTCTCCTGCTTAAGCTCTCCCGCTTCGGCCGGAGAAAAGCTCCCTCCGCTCCACTTACCACTGACGAGTGAGATGCTGCCGTTTCCGCCATCCCAGAGATCGGGGGAAACGGTAATCCTGGCCCTGATGAAGGTGGAGCACTTCTCGTCGTTGTTCTGAACCTTTACTCTCTTCTGAAGGTAACCCTCATCGTACTCGCCGGTTTCCTCGATTATCTCAGTGACATTGTCAACCGAAACGCTCAGGATGTTCTTAATCGTGTCCGCGTCAGTCAGGTAGGCCACTGTGGTTCCCGTAATGAGCACTCCCACCGCGAGGACAAGCGAAAGAACAAGTATCTTATGCTTTGAAAATATTGCTTTCATTGTCTATGTGTCCTCCTTACTGCTCGTTGACTGTTTGAGTAACTTTCGTAACTACGTGTACCAGATAATCCCATGCCGTCATGTTGGAAGCGGAATCCTGATACTCGGTAACTCCCTGAGAAGCTGCCTTGAAGCTTACGGTGTTCCTGACTACGTCTGTATCTGTGTATCCGTCGTCTGTCACGCA
>JAILAS010000144.1 GCA_024681495.1 Eubacterium sp.
AACATATCCGTCTGGAAGTCGGTGATCATTATCCTATCCTTGGGATTCATGGGCGCAAGGCGGCGAGTGATGTCCAGGAAACATCCGACCATTCCGGACACCTTCCCCTTGAAGTACAGGGGCTTACGGGTAATCAGGAGCTGGCGCACATCTCCCCTTACCACCACCTGGCTCATACTCATCACGGTCTCTCCGAACTCAACGACTCTGCGCTCCTCTTCGAGCACCACATCCTCATCGAGTATTCCCTCAAACTCGTTGCTCTTCTTGCCGAGGACGTCGTCGATGGTATCCAGGTTGAAGAACTCGATGAACTGCTGATTTCCGCCGACAATGCGGCCCTCCAGATCCTTCCAGTAGATGCACGACGGTGTGACGTCAATAGTATTCTCGAAGATGTTTACGAGGTTGAAGGGATTGCCCTCGTTTAACTCTTCGCTATTCGCCATCTCACGCTCTATGTACTCCTCCAGTATTCCCTCCATGTTATCCGATGCGGGTTTCATAGTGAACACGACCCACTCCCTGCCTTCGATAACAGCCGGCAGAAGCTGGCACCACTGCCAGGAGTATGTGCCCCTCTCATCGCGGGCTCTGAAAACATCCACCAGGTATTTGCCCTTAGTACCCTCCACCCGCTCATCGAAAGTATCCATGTCGTTAAACTTTATGAACCTCTCGCGGTCACGCATGTAGATATTGGCCCGGGCAAACTGCTTTATGGAGTCCACCACGGAATCGCCGGTGAAGCTGCGGATATAATTAGCGTCACGCATATAGATACCACGGACATCCTTTCCGTCCACAGCCAGCAAATCCGCCCTGTAGTACTGGGCCATCATGTGCCTGGAGACAACTTCCTGCTGCTTGCCCTTCTCGATGAGATCGTGCGACGAGTAGCTTCGAAGGATAACCATGTAGGACTTCTTATCGGACTCCCTGTTTCCGACGATGTAGCGGATAACAATGTCGCAGTACCTGGCTTCATAGACGAAGTCCATCCTCTCCTCACGGCCGCTTATGCGGCTGCTCTCGGCCATCGCCAGAAACTGTTTGCCCCTGCTCCAGTCGCCGCTCATGAGCTTCTCCTCGAGGGCGTCCAGGCTGTAGATGCCGAACTGGGCAAGCTTGAACCTGAATATCTCATTGGCTATGAGGCACTTGTATACTCCTCTGCACTCCTCTATGACAGCAAGCGGTATGGAATCATCCGGCTGGATGACAGCCCCCTCCTCAACGCTCGTCTTAAACGGCGTCTGGCTCAGGAAGTTTATCTTGCCTATCTGCGTATAATAGTAGTTCTCGTTAACCGGCTCGAACGTTATGCCCGCCTCAAGGATATGCTGCTCGCAGATTGACACAGGCTCGGGCTTCGCATAGAGATATCCCTGAAGCATCTCGCATCCGATCGTCCTGAGAAAGTCGGCCTGATCGCGGTTCTCAATACCCTCAGCCAGAGTCTGTACGCCTATCTCCTTCGCCATCTTCACGATGTTCATCAGGATGCGTCTGGACTTCTGCGTGGCATCGAAGCCGCTGAGGAACTTCATATCGATTTTAAGCAAATCAAAATCGTAGTCCTTAAGGACGTTGAAGGATGAATAGCCGCTGCCGAAGTCATCGAGCCACACCTGGAAGCCGTTACTGCGGAACTTGGTGATGGCTTCCTTAACGTATTCCGGATTGTTCACCAGGGCGCTCTCAGTAATCTCGATTTTTATGTTCGAATGGGGAACTCCTCCCCTGCGGCAAGCGTCGTTTACCACCTGAAAGATGTCGGTGAGCTCGAAATCCATCCTGGAGAGATTAACGGACACGGGGACCGTCGAGCCGTGCCTGAGCACGGAGCCCCTGTAGTGCTCACATGCCCTGCGAATTATGTATTCGTCGAGCTTGTGAATCAGCTGATACTTCTCGAGGGTGCCGATAAACGAATCGGGCGAAATCATCCCGCGCTCGGGATCGTCCCACCTGGCCAGGGCCTCCCAGTTACACAGCTGCCCCGTCACGGAGCGGATGATGGGCTGGTAGTAGACCTTTATGTATCTGTTCTCCATGGCCTCCTCGAAGTGCTCGAGGACGAAGTTCTCCATATCGGACTTTTCTTTTAACTCGGGATCGAAAACGGCCGAAAAGACGTTTCGATTGCGTTTGATATATGAGCAGGCGTACCTGGCATTATCGCAAGCCGCCAGCACGTCGGTATGCTCGCCCTCCATCTCGCAGATTCCGACATTTATGTCGATGGACATGTGATACGGATACTCCCTGAGGGCATCCTGAAATTTAAAAACGCGCCCCTTCAACTCCTCCAGGGATTCCATGGAACAGCATACAGCGAAATGGTCATCGGCAAATCTGGAAACAATGCCTTTGGGGAAATGCTCTTTGAGAAGATCGGCAACGTACTTCAAAAGATCATTGCCGCTCTGGAAGCCGAACTTTCGATTAAAGAACTTGAAATTATCTACGTCACAATAGATTACCGCGTGCTTGGTGTCACATTCCTCGCCAAGACGCTCCTCGGTCAGCGCCAAAAACTGCATCATAACCGGGAGCTCCGTGAGCTGATCGATAACCGTGTTTTGAATCAGGAATCTGCTCTCGCTCGAAAGCGAACCCGAAGCATTAATGCTCGTGGGCACAGAAAACCTGTCTTTATTTTCTCCCAACTCTACATCCCCCTTTTTTCATTCAAAAGAGTCGTCCAAGCATTAAATGTTAGACAATTTTAGAATAACATAAAGGGCGGCTCGACGCCACCCTATTTTTTGCATTATCATTATGTTTTCTATGCACTTTCCTGCATGCGTGTAAGCTTTTCTGCCTGGTCGGCAGCCGTGCATGCATCGATGATTTCCTGTATGTCTCCGTTCATTATCTTGTCGAGTTTGTACAGGGTCAGGTTAATCCTGTGATCCGTGACCCTTCCCTGCGGGAAGTTATAGGTGCGGATCTTCTCCGACCTGTCTCCGGTACCAATCTGGCTGCGTCGGAGCGACGCCTCCTCATCGTGGGCCTTACTCATCTCCAGGTCGTAGAGCTTGGCGCGAAGAACCTTAAGGGCCTTGTCCTTGTTCTTAATCTGGCTCTTCTCGTCCTGACAGGAGATGACGATGCCCGTGGGGATATGCGTAAGCCTGA
>JAILAS010000166.1 GCA_024681495.1 Eubacterium sp.
GATGAGATCGGAAACTGGATAAAATAAAAGGGAGAAATCGCCGGGGGTGACTTCGCCCTTATTTTAGCTGTAAAATTCAGGTCCCGTTCGCGAGACATGAGCTGCCGTCGAAACCCTAAAAGTCCGTCTTCACGAGCTCGCTGGTGCAATGTCCGCAGCGGGTGGCACCGATGGGGATCATGGTCTTGCAGTAGGGGCATTCCTTCTCCGTGGGCTCTGCCTCCTCCTCGCCGGGAGCGCGGAAGTCCTTGGCTTTCATGATAAGCTTCACCAGAAGGAAGATAACGAGCGCCATTATTATGAAGTTAATAACGGCCGTAATGAAGGAACCGTAGCGAATCTCGACATCGCCGATGGTGGCGGTGTAGGCGCTTAAGTCCTTGTTGGCGAAGAGTCCTATGATAGGACTGATGATGTCTGCTACCAATGAATCAACGATGGCCTTAAAGGCTGCACCGATTACTACGCCGACAGCCATGTCGATCACATTTCCCCCGATAGCGAATTCTTTGAATTCCTGGATAAATTTTTTCATGATGACTCCTTTCAGAATAGCATGAGAATTTATTTGTAAACCACTATACATTATATCGTTATGGAATTTCTTTTACAAGAAAATTGAGGGTCGAACGGAGTTTTTTGCTTAATAAAGTTTTAATTGAACCGAAGTGCGAAAACATATATAATGACACTAAAGCATAAGTGTTTGAGAAAGGGGAGGCGCTTATGACTATCGGTTCAATTGGATTTAGCAGTTACGGAATGTACGCAGGGCTGGGCGCGACGGGTTCGGCGCCGGCATCAGTCACGGGAGTAAATACCGAAGAAGAGGCGAAGGACATTGGCCTTTCGGATTCCCGGATTAAGGGGCTTAAGCGCTCCGGTCAGATAGAGTGCTCCACCTGTGCTTCGAGGAAGTATCAGGATGGCTCGGATGAGTCGGATGTCTCGTTTAAGGCAGCCGCTCACATCTCGCCCGAGGCATCGGCAGCGAGGGTTAGGAGCCATGAGCAGGAGCATGTGTCCAATGCATACAGCAAAGCCGCTAAGGATAACGGCAGGGTGCTGCAGGCATCGGTTACCATGCAGACGGCTGTCTGTCCCGAGTGTGGCAGGTCTTACACTGCGGGTGGTCTTACCACTACCAGGATTGCGTATTCCGAAGACGGTTACGGACAGAATGCAAAAAAGGCGGACGAAGCTTCGATTGTGGGATCGAACTTCGATCTGGCTGTTTAGCAGGTGTCGGTAATCAGGGCACTTTTAATACACTATGCATTAGCAAGTGGGGGGCGTCGCTAGTTCAGGGCGATGCTCTTTTTGCAGGAAGGAGGCTAGATATGTCAAGTATCTACGACTATTCGTTACCCAGACCCGATGGAACCGAGCTTTCGCTTTCAGAGCTTAAAGGAAAGGTCATTCTCGTCGTAAACACGGCTACAGGATGCGGTTTCACACCACAGTATAAGGACCTCGAGGAGCTCTATGAAAAGTATCATGACAAGGGACTCGAGATTGTCGACGTTCCCTGTAACCAGTTCGCGGGACAGACTCCCGGAACCGACGAGGAGATTCATGAGTTTTGTACTCTCAAGTATAACACCCAGTTCCCCCAGATGAAGAAGAGCGATGTAAACGGGGAAAATGAGCCCCCCCTCTACACCTATCTCAAGGAGCAGAAGGGCTTCGAGGGCTTCGGAAAGGGCGTTAAGGCTGTGGCCATGGGCGCTATGCTTAAGAAGATTGATAAGGACTATAAAAACAATTCGAAGATCAAGTGGAACTTCACCAAGTTCCTCATCGACAGGGACGGCAATGTGGTGGAGCGCTACGAGTGCACCGACCCCATCGACGATGTCTTCGGCGGAGTCGCAAACCTTATTTGACCTGAAATAGGATTTTCGTATTTTAGAATCCACGCTTGATATGGAAATGAGGTGCATATGGAAAGATATGATATAGCCGTTATCGGCACGGGTCCCGGAGGACTCGAGGCCGCGATAACCGGGCGCGCGCGTAATAAAACCGTCGCCGTGTTTGGCACTCCCGGCGGCAGCGCCAAGGTGGAGAAGGCCCACAGGGTGGATAACTACCTCGGTATACCGGCGGTTACCGGCAGTGAGCTGGCGTCCCGCTTCATGGATCACGCGAAGGAGAGCGGCGCCGAGTTTATATCCGAGAAGGTCACGCTCGTCTACCCCATGGGGGAATACTTCTCCATGCAGACGTCTGCGGGGGAGATGTACGAGGCTGTGACGGTCATATTGGCGGCCGGAATGAATGCGGGGAAGACCTACCCCGGCGAGGAGAAATTCCTGGGCAGGGGAGTCAGCTATTGCGCTACCTGCGATGCGGCCCTGTATAAGGGAAAGACCGCGGCCATCGTTTCGTTCACACCCGAGGAGGAGGGCGAGGCGGACTTCATGGCCGAGTACGCGGACAGGGTGCTCTATTTCCCGCAGTATAAGGAGGAGGTGCACGTCAATGACGGCATCGAGGTCATCCGCGACGTTCCTGTGAGCGTGGAGGGAGACATCGTGGCGCAGACACTGGTCTGCGAGGATGACATCTACGACGTGGACGGAGTGTTCTTCCTCAGGCCCTTCGTGGCGCCTGCGAACCTGCTGCCCGGCCTCGAGGCCGACGAGCGGCACGTTAAGGTCAACAGGAGCATGGAGACGAACATCCCCGGGTGCTTCGCCTGCGGAGACATTACGGGTACTCCCTATCAGTTTATAAAGGCGGCGGGAGAGGGCAATGTGGCCGCTCTTTCCGCGGTATCATACATCGACAATAAGAGAAGAGAAAAGTCTTCGAACAGTTAAGTACCGAAAGGAGAGAACTATGGCAGTTTTAGAGATTACAGAGCAGAACTTTGAGGCAGAGGTGCTTAATTCCGATAAGCCCGTTTTGATTGATTTTTGGGCGTCCTGGTGCATGCCCTGCAAGATGCTTTCGCCCGTTGTGGACGAGGTGGCAGAGGAGTATCCCGCGGTTAAGGTGGGAAAGATAAACGTGGATGAGCAGGGTGGACTGGCACAGCAGTTCGCGGTAGCTTCCATCCCCACCCTCCTTTTCTTCAAGGGCGGAAAGCTCGTCAACCAGTCGGTCGGCGTGGTTCCCAAGGATGCCATCGTAAAGCTTATCGAGCAGTAAGAGGGCGTCATGGAGAACAGAGTAGCAATATTGGGAATCATCGCCGAGGACACTCAGATGGCGGACAGGATTAACGACATCCTTCACGACTATAACGAATACATCGTCGGACGCATGGGCGTCCCCTACAGGGATAAGGGAATCTTCGTAATCAGCGTCATCATGGATGCCCCCAACGATGCGATTAGCGCGGCCTCCGGAAAGCTCGGAATGCTCGAGGGAGTCACCGCCAAAGCGGTTTATTCGAAAAAGTGATTAGCAATGATGATTATCTCCTCGTCGACAGGCTGTCGCAGGGAGATGGACTGACAAAAGAGGAATACACGGATCTTCTCGACGGGCGTAATCAGGAGCTTATGGATTACGCCGCCGGGAAGGCCGATGAGGTACGAAGACGGATATACGGGAATAAGGTCTATACCCGTGGCATCATAGAGTTTTCGTCGTATTGTCGCAACGACTGCTTCTACTGCGGACTGCGCAGATCCAACTCCCTCGCCGAACGCTACAGGCTGTCGGACGAGGAGATTTTTGAATGCGTGGAAGACGGGTATGAGCTGGGCTACAGGACCCTGGTGCTCCAGAGCGGCGAGGACGCGTATTTCACGGACGAGCGCGTCTGTTCGATCGTGCGAGGTATAAAGGAGAGGCATCCGGACTGCGCCGTCACGTTGTCCATAGGCGAGAAGGAGAGGGCCTCCTACGAGGCGTACTTCGAGGCCGGGGCCGACAGGTACCTGCTCAGGCACGAGTCGTACAATCCGGAGCACTATGGGAAGATTCACCCGCCCGAGATGTCGAGGGACCACAGGATTCAATGCCTTAGGGATCTTAAGGACATCGGATACCAGGTGGGATGCGGAATCATGGTGGGCGCTCCGTTTCAAACGCATGAGAACATAGCCGAGGATCTCGTCTTTATGAGGGAGTTCGAGCCGCACATGGTGGGCATAGGTCCGTTCATTCCGGCCACCGGTACGCCCTTCGAGGACGAGGAGAGGGGATCGGTCGAAGAGACCCTGTTCCTACTCAGCATCATAAGGCTCATCCTCCCGAAGGTACTGCTCCCCGCCACCACGGCCCTTGGCACTGCGAACCCCATAGGCCGGGAGCTTGGCATCAGGTCGGGCGCCAATGTGGTTATGCCCAACCTTTCGCCCCTGTCCGTCAGGAAGAAGTACGCCATCTACGACAATAAGCTCGGGAGCGACGCCGTGGCTAAAAGCAGCAGTGCGCAGCTTTCGAAAGAGGCGCTCGGCGACTACGAGCTGGTAAGCGAGCGTGGCGATTATATCGACTGGAGCAGATAATGTATACATTAGCGCCAAAGGATTGACGCATACGTGAAAAAAATTGCTCAATTTTAAACAATTTAACGATGGAGATTTTTGTGGAGATGTTGTAAACTATGGTAGTGTTTACAACATCTTTTTGTTCGTTTTCACTAATTTGCGTTAGGGGCGTCTAACCATAATAAACAACAGGCCCTAATATTCAATAATTTCTATTAATAAAGGAGGAAAGAACATTGAGTAGACTTTCTCTGGTTACGGAAAGCAAGTCCGAAAGCACGGTCGAGCTTCTGTACAAAGACATGGAGAGACGTATTGCAGGATCTCCCCCCGGAGTCTGTCCCGTGGACCTTACGGCAGCACTTGTGAAGATGTCACAGGTCCAGTCATGCGGAAAATGTACTCCCTGCCGTGTGGGTCTCACACAGCTCTCTAATCTCTTAGAGGTAGTGATGGCACACCAGGCAACCGAGGAGACACTCGAGACCATCGAGTCCCTCGCTAAGATGATAGCCGAGTCGGCAGATTGCGCCATTGGTGTTAACGCCGCACAGATGGTTATCAACGGACTGGAGGGATTCAGGGATGACTTTGAGTCACACATCAAGGATCATCACTGCCTGTACTCCATTAACCGTTCCATCCCCTGCGTGGCACATTGCCCCGCAAACGTGGATATCCCCGCATATGTAGCACTGGTTGGCGAGGAGCGTTACGCAGATGCCGTTAAGGTAATCCGCAAGGACAATCCCTTCCCCGTTGCATGTGCACTCATCTGTGAGCATCCTTGTGAAAGCAGATGCCGCAGAACCCTTCTGGATGCACCTATTAACATCAGAGGTCTTAAGCGCACCGCCGTGGATAAGGCAGGCACTGTTGCCGCCCCCGAGTGCATGGAGTCCACCGGAAAGAAAGTCGTTGTTATCGGAGGAGGCCCCTCCGGACTTTCCGCCGCTTACTACCTCCAGCTTATGGGTCATCAGGTTACGGTTCTCGAGCGTCATAAGTATCTCGGCGGTATGCTTCGTTACGGTATTCCCGCATACAGGCTTCCCCGCGAGAGACTGCAGAACGACATCGACTGCATCCTTTCCACGGGCGTAGAGGCTAAGTGCGGCATTGACGTCGGATCCGGTGAGTACACCATGGATAAGCTCAGAGAGCAGTATGATGCCGTATACATCGCCATCGGCGCACACCAGGATAAGAAGGTGGGTATCGAAGGCGAGGACGCAGATGGCGTAATGAGCGCCGTTGAGTACCTCGGCAAGATCGGCGACGGCGAGATTCCCGACTTCAAGGGTAAGAGAGTCGCTGTCATCGGTGGCGGAAACGTGGCCA
>JAILAS010000173.1 GCA_024681495.1 Eubacterium sp.
TGGATTAACAAAATACCGGTGATTGCAGCAGCCCTATTGGTTGCGGTTATTACGGTTGGAAATAACGGCGCGTATGCACGGGCGGGTGTCTCAGCAGGAGCCCTGACTGAGTATGCGTCTGTGTGCGTTGCGGCGGCAGACGAAGTGACATTCGCAGAGGACGAGGTAACGGACGTCGGAGACGAAGCGACATCCGCAGAGGACGATATGACGGCCGCCGATGACTACGAGGATGCTGCAGCAGACGACGAGGGTGCAGCAGAGGATGACGAGACCGTCATCGAGGACGAGGAGTCTCCGAAGGCGCGCAGCATCGATGGGGATGACTACGGCATCGCCTCCTGGTGGTGGGTACTCATCGTCGCCATTGTGAGCTCCGTTTCGGCGTACAGCTATGCGGAATACCGCAGGAGAAAGTCAGACGAGATCTGACGAAATTCAGGCGCGAGACAGCCGCGGGATTATGTAATCCAATACTTGACCGGCCGGGGAAACTGCTTTATAGTTTTCATATGGAGGTGGAGAAGATGCCGCAGGCTAGTGTTTCCGGGGGGAAAAGACATCGCGTTTTAATCTTAATAACGGTTCTTTTGGTAGCAGCCTCCGTCTTCGTAACAGCCTGTGGGGGCTCGGATTCCGCAGATTCCGGGTCGGGCTCATCGACTGCACCGTCATCACAGGACCAGTCATCCGATTCTACCCAGGATTCAACAGATAAAACATCCGGAAGCGAGGATTCCGGCGCAGGCGCCGGGGAAACCGCGGCCAAGGGCAGCAGGGACAATACGCCCTCTGTCAGGGAGCCGTCCGCGCCGGGAGACGACGTGCTCGAAAACGACGTGAGCCACGTGGATATCAGCAACTCGTCGTCGGGATATATTGCCGTCTCGTACACGGGCGAAAACGAAAAGGTAAAGCTCAGGATTACGCCCGAGGGCGGCACCACCTATACCTATGACCTCACCTCCGATGACTACGAGTTTTTCCCGCTTTCGTCGGGCAGCGGCTCGTACACCGTGGAGGTGTTCGAAAACATATCGGACGACAGGTATTCTACCAGCCTCTCGGAGGTGGTGGAAGTAAAGATAGATGATGAGTTCGGCGCCTTCCTCTATCCCAACAAGTACTGCATGTTTAACGCAAAGAGCAAGTGTGTCGAAAAGGGTAAGGAGCTGGCGTATACCGCCTCATCTGACCTCGACGTCGTCTCTTTGGTCTATAACTTCATGATAGATAACATTGTATACGACTACGACCATGCCGCGGACCTCGAGAAGGGATATATCCCCGATCCGGACACCACGCTCTCGAGCGGGAAGGGGATCTGCCTCGACTACGCGAGCCTCATGGCGGCCATGCTCCGCAGCCAGGGGATACCTACTCACCTGGAGGTGGGATACGCGGGGGACGCCTACCACGCCTGGATCAGCGTCTACATCGACGACAAGGGATGGGTGAACGGCATGATTGAGTTCGACGGCACGGACTGGGAGATAATGGATCCCACCTACGCAGCCAATTCAAGCGAAAGCGCCCTTAAGAGCTTCATCGGAGAGGGCGATAACTATACGGTCAAATACGTGTATTGATGGGGACTAAAGTATGAGCAAAACCAACCAAAACTATCTTTTGAGCGATTCGGAGCTGGCCTCTTTTTTCGAGCACATCTCCATGCTCCTCTCGGCGGGAATTCCGCCCAGGGAGGGCGTGCAGATTCTCATGTCGAACGCTCACTCCAGGGAGGAAAAGAAACTCCTCGGGGACATCTACGAGAGCCTCGACCGGGGCGAGCGATTCCACGAGGCGCTTAAGTCGTCGGGGGCATTTCCCGAGTACGTAAACTCGCTGATGACCCTGGGCGAATCGTCCGGAAATATGGACGTGGTCACGTCGGCGCTGGCCGATCACTACCGCCATGCGGACGAGGTGCGCACCGACATGAAGAACGCGGTGACCTACCCCATAATCATGGTGGCGGTCATGATCGTCGTCATGGTCGTTCTTATCACGCAGGTGCTGCCCGTGTTCGAGCAGGTTTTCGAGCAGCTGGGCACTACCATGACCGGGCTCTCGGCGGCGCTTCTCTCCGCGGGCAGGGCGCTCGAGTCCTTCGCCGTGGTCATTCTGGCGGTGATCGCCGTATTGGCGGCCGCCTGCCTCGTGCTCCTTCGGGGCAACAGCAGGACCGGCTTTGTTAAGGGCCTTTCCGGCGTTATTCCGGGCATAAAGAAGTTCCTCAGGGAGGAGTCCGCTGCCAGGTTCGCGTCGGGCATGGCACTGGCGCTTAAGAGCGGTATGGACACGTTCACGGCGCTGGAGCTGTGCGAGGACATTGTCGAATATGTCCCCATTCGCGAGGGGATTGTATGGATAAAGGAGAGGCTCGGGCAGGGGGCATCATTCGAGGATGCGCTCACCGAGGCCGGAATCTTCGACCCCATCTACAATAAAATGGTGGGAGTGGGCTTTACGGCCGGCAATATGGACGCGGTGATGGAGAAAATCGCCGACGAGTACGACAGGAGCGCCAAGAGGCGTATCGAGTACTACGTGGGCGTCATCGAGCCCACGCTCGTAATAATACTCTCGCTCGTGGTGGGACTCATACTCCTTTCGGTGGTACTGCCGCTCATAGGAATAATGTCCGGGCTCAGCTGAGACCGGCGGGAATTCGGAACGATGCAGGGGCGTGACGGCCGGGTACGGCGGCCGCGCGGTGTCAGGGAGGCACGACAATGGAACAGACGACAGATGTAATCGAGAAATCAATAGATACCGAACTCAGGGGATACCTCGAGAAGGCCAAGGAAATCGGCGCGTCCGACATTCACTTCGCGCCCGGCTCCCGGGCTATGGTGCGCATGCACGGCGTGTTGAAGCCCCTGGACGACCAGGTGTTTATGCCGCCTGAGCTCGAGAGGATGGCCACGTCAATGCTGCGCGAGGACCAGAAGAAGCACC
>JAILAS010000043.1 GCA_024681495.1 Eubacterium sp.
ATTTCCGGGGGTGCGGCTTTTATTATAGAAAGGGGTTTGATATGAAGTTTCATATTGGTGTAATTTCCGGTGACGGAATAGGACCTGAGGTAATCAGAGAGGCTAAGAAGTCTCTGGATGCAGTGGCGGATAAGTTCGGCCACGAGTTCGAATACGAGGAGATATTGATGGGAGGAGTTTCCATCGATGCGACAGGAGAACCCCTGACAGACGACGCCATTGATAGAGCGAAGGCCGCAGACGCGGTGCTCATGGGCTCCATCGGAGGAGACGCGAAGACCTCTCCCTGGTATCAGCTCCCCGCAGACAAGCGCCCCGAGGCCGGACTTCTGAAGCTCAGGAAGTCCCTTAACCTCTTCGCGAACATGCGTCCCGCATACCTCTATCCCGAGCTTAAGGAGGCCTGCCCCCTCAGGGATACGGTCATTGGCGACGGATTCGACATGGTCATCATGAGGGAACTTACCGGAGGACTCTACTTCGGAAAGCGCGAGACGGGTGAGAAGGATGGCGCAGAGTATGCCATCGATACTCTCGAGTACTCGGAGCCCGAGATTCGCCGCATTGCGAAGAAGGCGTTTGAGGTGGCGCTGAAGAGAAGGAAGAAGGTCACCAGTGTCGACAAGGCGAACGTCCTCGATTCCTCCCGCCTTTGGAGGAAGGTCGTAGAGGATGTGGCCAAGGACTATCCCGAGGTTACGCTGGAGAACATGCTCGTCGATAACTGCGCGATGCAGCTCGTCAGGAACCCGGCCCAGTTCGACGTCATTCTCACCGAGAACATGTTCGGAGACATCCTCTCGGACGAGGCCAGCATGTGTACCGGATCGCTCGGCATGCTTTCGAGTGCTTCGCTTAACGACACGAAGTCCGGCGTGTACGAGCCCTCGGGCGGATCGGCGCCCGACATCGCCGGAAAGGACATTGCCAACCCCATAGCCACGGTATTGAGCGCGGCTATGATGCTCAGATATTCATTCGACCTCGAGGAAGAGGCGAGTGCCATCGAGAATGCTGTAAAGAAGGTTTTGGCCGACGGATTCAGGACGGGCGACATCATGCCCACGACCGGAAGCGACGAGGGCCTTACCAAGGTTGGATGCAGCCAGATGGGTGATCTTATTAAAGAAAGGATATAAGCCTTATGAAGAGTGATAACGTAAAAACCGGAATGCAGCAGGCTCCTCACAGGTCCCTGTTCAACGCTTTGGGATTTACTCCCGAGGAATTAAAGAAGCCGATGATCGGAATCGTAAGCTCGTACAATGAGATAGTTCCCGGTCACATGAATATCGATAAGATTGTTAACGCCGTAAAGCTCGGCGTGGCAGAGGCGGGCGGTACGCCCGTTGTGTTCCCCGCCATTGCCGTCTGCGACGGAATCGCCATGGGACACGTGGGAATGAAGTATTCTCTGGTTACCAGGGACCTCATCTGCGACTCGACCGAGTGCATGGCCATGGCCCATCAGTTTGATGCGCTCGTAATGGTTCCCAACTGCGACAAAAACGTGCCCGGACTGCTCATGGCAGCCGCACGTATCAACGTTCCCACCGTATTCGTATCCGGAGGCCCGATGCTCGCCGGACACGTGAAGGGGCAGAAGAGGTCACTTTCCTCGATGTTCGAGGCGGTTGGATCGTATTCGGCCGGTACCATGACCGAGGAGGACGTGCTCGAGTTCGAGAACAAGGTATGTCCCACCTGCGGCTCGTGTTCCGGAATGTACACGGCTAACTCCATGAACTGCCTTACCGAGGCGCTCGGCATGGGCCTTCGCGGAAACGGCACCATTCCTGCCGTATATTCCGAGAGGATTAAGCTCGCCAAGACCGCCGGCTATAAGGTAATGGAGATGCTCGAGAAGGACATCAAGCCCAGGGACATCATGACCAAGGACGCCATCATGAATGCGCTCACCGTGGACATGGCACTCGGCTGTTCGACCAATAGTATGCTTCACCTCCCCGCTATTGCGCACGAGGTGGGATTCGACTTCGACATAACTTTCGCCAACCCCATCAGCGAGAAGACGCCTAACCTCTGTCACCTCGCACCCGCGGGCCCCACGTACATGGAGGACCTCAACGAGGCGGGCGGCGTTTATGCGGTTATGAATGAGCTGGCCAAGCTCGATTTGATTAATCTCGACTGCATGACGGTTACCGGAAAGACTGTCGGAGAAAACATCAAAAACGCGGTCAACAGGGATCCCGAGGTCATAAGGCCCATAGACAATCCCTACACCAAGACCGGTGGACTCGCAGTACTTACCGGAAATCTCGCTCCCGACGGAAGCGTGGTTAAGCGAAGCGCGGTTGTTCCCGAGATGCTCGTTCACGAGGGACCCGCCAGGGTGTTCGACTGCGAGGAGGATGCCATCGCTGCCATTAAGGGCGGTAAGATCGTCGAGGGCGACGTAGTGGTTATCCGCTACGAGGGCCCCAAGGGCGGCCCCGGAATGAGGGAGATGCTCAATCCCACATCCGCCATCGCCGGCATGGGGCTCGGCTCATCCGTGGCTCTTATCACGGACGGACGTTTCTCGGGCGCATCGAGAGGAGCATCCATTGGTCACGTTTCCCCCGAGGCGGCACTCGGCGGACCCATTGCTCTGGTGGAAGAGGGTGACATCATCAAGATTGACATCCCCTCGCTGTCCATCAATCTGGACGTGCCCGACGATGTTCTCGAGGAGAGAAGAAAGAATCTCAAGCCCTTCGAGCCCAAGGTGACCACCGGCTATCTCGCCAGATACGCCAAGATGGTCGATTCCGGTGCAAAGGGCGCCGTATTAAGAAGTTAAAGGAAAGGTAATAAAATGCAGTTAAACGGTTCGCAGATAGTCATGGAATGCCTGCTGGAGCAGGGAGTGGATACCATTTTCGGATACCCCGGCGGAGCTATATTGAACATCTATGACACCTTATATCAGTATGAAAAAGAGGGTAAGTTAAAACATATCTTAACTTCTCATGAGCAGGGGGCGGCCCACGCGGCCGACGGCTACGCCAGGGCTACGGGAAAGACCGGAGTGTGCTTCGCCACCTCCGGCCCCGGAGCTACAAACCTTGTTACCGGAATTGCTACCGCATACATGGATTCGGTTCCCCTGGTAGCCATCACCTGTAACGTAGGCAGGGCGCTCATCGGTAAGGACTCCTTCCAGGAGATCGATATTGCCGGCGTGTGCATGCCCATCACCAAGTACAGCTTCCTCGTGGAGGATGTAGAGAGCCTGGCCGGCACCATTAGGCGCGCCTTCCGCATTGCTGCCGAGGGACGCAAGGGACCGGTCCTCGTGGACATCACCAAGGATGTCACGGCTGCCCTCTGCGAGTTTAAGCCCGGCGAGGATAAGACCAGCCACTATGTGAAGCCCGTACCCACCGACGACCAGATCGACGAGGTGGTAAACCTCATCGAGAACGCTAAGAAGCCCTATCTCTTCGTGGGCGGCGGCTGCGCGCTTTCGGGCGCGGAAGAGCAGGTTAGGGAGCTGGCAGAAAAAATCGACTGCCCCGTGTGCGACACCCTCATGGGTAAGGGAGTCTTCCCCGCGGAGAACCCCAGATACACCGGCATGCTTGGCATGCACGGCACGAAGACGTCGAACTTTGGCGTGAGTCACTGCGACCTGCTTATTGCGGTCGGCGTGCGTTTCTCCGACAGGGTTACCGGCAACGCATCCAAGTTCGTTCAAAACGGTAAGATCGTCCACATCGATCTCGATGCCGCGGAGATAAATAAGAACGTCAGGGCGGATTATCCCTTGGTAGGAGACGCCCGCGAGGTTCTCGAGAGAATTAACTCCAACCTTAACAACCTCGATCATTCCGACTGGATGAAGCAGGTTGAGGAGGCTTCGGAGCGTTATCCCGTTCAGATTCCCGATGGATTCTCGTGTCCCTACGTGGTATCCGAAATCTGCAAGAAGACCGGCGGAGACGCCATCATCTCCACGGACGTGGGCCAGCACCAGATGTGGTCGGCACAGTACTATGAGTACAAGGAGCCGCATCAGCTCATCACTTCCGGAGGTCTCGGCACCATGGGTTACGGCCTCGGAGCAGCCATTGGAGCGGCCATCGGCCGCCCCGACAAGAAGGTGGTTAATGTCACCGGCGACGGCTGCTTCAGGATGAACATGAACGAGCTCGCTACCGCTTCCAGGAATAACCTTCCCATCGTGGAAGTTATCATAAACAACCACGTTCTCGGAATGGTGCGCCAGTGGCAGTCCCTTTACTACGGAAAGAGATACTCCGCCACGGTCCTCGACGACGGAATGGATTACGTGAAGGTCGCAGAGGGCATGGGCTGTAGAGCCAAAAGGGTTTGCAGCCGTGAGGAGTTCGACGCCGTTATCGACGAGGCTCTTAAATCTGAAGGCCCCTATGTGATTGACTGCATTATTGATTCAGACGAAAAGGTCTGGCCCATGGTATCCCCTGGGGCCACCCTGTCAGATACATTCGATGAAAAAGATTTAGAGAGTAAAAAGGAGGATTAAGAAATGTCAAGAGTTTACAATTTTTCCGCGGGTCCCGCAGTGCTTCCCGAGGAGGTACTTAAAGAAGCAGCAGAGGATATGCTCGACTATAAGGGTTGCGGAATGAGCGTTAACGAGATGAGCCACAGGTCCAAGATGTTCGACGACATCATCAAGACCGCAGAGGCAGACATCAGAAAGCTCATGAACATCCCTGATAACTACAAGGTGCTTTTCCTTCAGGGCGGCGCTTCACAGCAGTTCGCAGCCATTCCCATGAACCTCATGAAGAACAAGGTGGCGGACTACATCATTACCGGCCAGTGGGCTAAGAAGGCTTACCAGGAGGCTCAGATCTTCGGAAAGGCTAACGCTATTGCATCCTCCGAGGATAAGACCTTTTCCTACATCCCCGACTGCTCGGACCTTCCCGTATCCGATGACGCGGACTACGTATACATCTGCGAGAACAACACGATCTACGGTACCAAGTTCCACACCCTTCCCAACACCAAGGGCAAGGATCTCGTATCCGATGTTTCCTCCTGCTTCCTTTCCGAGCCCATCGACGTTACGAATTACGCCGTTGTCTACGGTGGAGTTCAGAAGAACGTGGGCCCCGCAGGACTCGTAATCGATATCATTCGTGAGGACCTTATCACTGACGACGTTCTTCCCGGAACTCCCACCATGCTCAAGTGGAAGACCCAGGCCGATAAGGACTCCCTTTACAACACGCCCAACTGCTGGTCCATCTACATCTGCGGACTGGTGTTCAAGTGGCTCCTCAATAACGGAGGCCTCGAGGGCGCTAAGGTTAGAAACGAGGAGAAGGCTGCGATCCTTTACGATTACCTCGACTCCTCCAAATTGTTCAAGGGTACGGTGGAGAAGGATTCACGCTCCATCATGAACGTTCCCTTCGTGACCGGAGACGACGATCTCAATGCCAAGTTCGTTGCAGAGGCTAAGGCCGCAGGCCTCGAGAACCTCAAGGGTCACAGGACCGTGGGCGGAATGCGCGCATCCATCTACAACGCCATGCCCAAGGCCGGCGTAGAGAAACTTGTTGAGTTTATGGCAGACTTCGAGAAGAAGAACCTTAAGTAAGAAGGAGACTAAAATGTTTAATTACACATGCTTGAATCCGATTTCTCAGATCGGACTGGATGAATTCGGTGATAACTATAAGGTCGTTGAGGACATGGACGTGGCTGACGCAGTGCTCGTTCGAAGCACCCAGATGCACGACATGGACATGGGCGACATCAAGGCCATTGCCCGCGCGGGCGCAGGCGTAAACAACATTCCCCTCGACGACTGTGCCGAGAAGGGAATCGTCGTATTCAACACCCCGGGCGCCAATGCGAACGGCGTTAAGGAGCTGGTTATCGCCGGTATGCTTCTGGCCGCCAGAGACCTCGTCGGAGGACTCGAGTGGGTTAAGGAAGAGGCCGAGAATCCCGACATCAAAAAGCTTACAGAGAAGAAGAAGAAGGCCTTCGCCGGCGGAGAGCTCGCAGGCAAGAAGCTCGGAATCATCGGTCTGGGCGCCATCGGCGTAAGGGTTGCGAACGCCGCACTTAAGCTTCACATGGAGGTTTACGGATACGATCCCTATCTTTCCGTAAATGCCGCATGGAACCTCTCCCGAAGCGCCAAGCATATCAGTGACGTAAACGAAATCTTCAAGGAGTGCGATTACATCACCATTCACGTTCCCGCCATGGATTCCACCAAGGGCATGATCGGCGAGGAGCAGATTGCCATGATGAAGAAGAACGCAGTAGTTCTCAATATGGCCCGCGACGTGCTGGTCGACGAGGAGGCTATGGTTAAGGCTCTTGCAGAGGGCAAGGTAAGCCGCTACGTTTCCGACTTCCCCAACACCACGACGGCAGGCAAGCCCGGTGTAATCCTCTTCCCGCACCTTGGAGCATCCACCTCCGAGGCGGAGGACAACTGCGCTGTAATGGCAGTTCAGCAGCTCAAGGACTACCTCGAGAACGGTAACATCAAGAACTCCGTTAACTACCCGAACTGCGACATGGGCGTTTGCGAGACCGCGGCCAGGATCTGCATCCTTCACAAGAACATCAAGGGTACGATCGGAAAGTACACAGCCATTCTCGGCGACCTCGGCATCAACATCGACAACATGGCAAATAAGGCCAAGGGCGAATATGCCTACTCCGTAATCGATACGGACAGCGAGGTTACCAAGGAGGCGGTTAGCAAGATCCTCGAGATTGAGGAGATTATCCGCGTAAACGTAATTAAATAGCCATAAATAAAAGAAAGGTATAACTTTATGTCAGTTATAAAACCCTTCCGTGCCATCCGTCCGGCGGACAATGCGAAGGCCTCTCAGATAGCCGCTCTTCCCTATGACGTATACAACAGGGAGGAGGCCAAGGCAGAGGTCGAGAAGAATCCCATGTCTTTCCTCAAGGTGGACAGGGCCGAGACGCAGTTTCCAGATGACGTAAGCACCTACGACCCCAGAGTCTATTCCAGGGCAAAAGAGCTTTTGGATGGAATGAGGGAAGACGGCAGCTACATCACGGACGAGAAACGCAACTACTACATTTACGAGCTTACGATGGACGGCAGGTCCCAGGCAGGACTGGTGGCGTGCGCATCCATTGACGACTATCTTACCGGCGTTATCAAGAAGCACGAGAACACCCGCGCGGAGAAGGAGCAGGACAGGATCGATCACGTGAATACCTGCAGCGCCCAGACGGGCCCCATCTTCCTCGCATACAGGGGTGCCAAGGACATTGACGTCGTGATGGACAGGGTGATGACCGGAGAGCCCGTCTATGACTTCACTTCGGAAGACGGAGTGGGGCACAGGGTCTGGGTCATTGACGATCCCGAGGATATCGGGGACATCGGACTCGCCTTCATGCGCATTGCCGAGATCTACATTGCGGACGGACACCACAGGTGCGCCTCGGCGGTTAAGGTGGGTCAGCTCAGGCGTAAAGAGGCCGGAGATTACGACGGTACAGAGGAGTTTAACTTTTTCCTCTGCGTGCTTTTCCCGGATCATCAGCTTAAGATCCTCGATTACAACAGGGTCGTAAAGGACCTGAACGGAATGAGCGCCGAAGAGTTTCTCGGGAAGGTTAAGGAGGTTATGGACGTTGATGAGATAGACGCCTCCAAGGCCTCGCCCACACGCAGGCACACCTTCGGTATGTTCCTCGACGGAAAATGGTACAGTCTCAGTGCGAGGAGGGAGCAGATTACGGGAGACCCCGTAAAGGGACTCGACGTCTCCATACTTCAGGACTATATCCTCGAGCCCCTGCTGGGCATTGAGGATCCCAAGACGGACGACAGGATTGACTTCGTCGGCGGCATCAGAGGCATGGACGAGCTCGAGAGAAGGTGCTCGGTGGATTGCCGGGTGGCGTTTTCCATGTATCCGACATCCATTTCGGAACTCTTCGAGGTGGCGGACGCAGGCATGCTCATGCCTCCGAAGTCCACGTGGTTCGAGCCCAAGCTCAGAAGCGGACTGTTTATACACGAGATTTGATTTAGGACCTGCCTGTGGCTTGCCGCAGGCAGGATATTATAATTATGAATGTTTTAAATATTATTGGAACCGTGGATACGTCCTCGGTAGAAGAGGCCACGGAACAGGCGGCCGAGCAGGTGAATCTCCTTAAGGATTACCTGGACGAGGCACTTCCGAAGGCCTTATCGTTTGGTATCAGCGTGGTGATTGCGCTGGTGGTATTTGCCATAGGCTCTAAGATTATCGGAGTTGTACGCTCGCGCACACGCAAGCACATGGATAGGGCCGGAGTTGAGGCCGGCGTAATTTCGTTTACGGACTCCATTCTTAAGTTTGTACTATATTTTGTTCTTCTGGTTCTTATACTCGGCAATTTCGGGCTTACGGCTTCTGCCGTTGCTGCATTGTTGGCGTCGAGTGGACTTACGTTGGGACTGGCACTGCAGGGAAGCCTGCAGAACCTGGCGGGTGGATTCTTAATCCTCCTTCAGAAGCCGTTCGTCGTGGGTGATTACATATATGAAGACACCCATGGCAACGAGGGTTACGTCGAGAAGATAACGGTAATCTACACGACCCTAAGGACGCTCGACAACAGGATGGTCATAATTCCCAACGGCGTTCTGGCGAACACATCGCTATGTAACTACACCATGGAGGGCACCAGATTCCTCATGGTCAACGTGGGGATAGCTTATTCTGCTGATATTTCCCGCGCTAAGGAGCTTATGCTCGAGGCGGCACACGAGAGCCCTTATATCATCGAAGAGAAGGGCGCGGAGGCTTACGTAAACGACCTTTCGTCGAGCAGCGTGGATCTCACGGTGAGGTTTTGGGTCGATAGCGACGTATATCTCGCCGCGAAGCATGCAATATTTGAAGGCATTAAGGATAAATTTGATAAAGAGGGCGTCGAAATACCATTCCCTCAGGTTACGGTTTCTTACCTAAAAAATGGTGAAAATTAGCGAATTTTACCAAAAGTTGCGTTGACAAAGCTCTTTTTTTGTGCTAGATTGTTCTAGTGTGGGAAAGAGGATCCCATGCGTAGTTTGCATAGCGCGAAAGCGCACAGATTTATGGAGGGAGATATGCAACAAGGAACTGTAAAATGGTTTAGTGCGAAGAAGGGGTATGGCTTCATATCTGACGCAGAGGGAAACGATGTATTCGTACATTTTTCCGCTCTGAAGATGGACGGCTTTAAGGAACTTAAAGACGGTGAGGCTGTAGAATTTGAGGTCGTTCAGGGTGAGAAAGGACCTCAGGCCGCAAACGTTGTACGTTTGGGTTAGTACATCTTTAGACAGGTAAACCAATAGGGAGGACGCCGGCGGCGCCCTCCCTTTTATGTTTGTAAAATACTATCCAGATAGTGTAATATATATAAGTTAGAAATATAAAACCAAAGGAGATAAGCATATGAATATACCCGGAACCTACGAACTCGTGGAGGAGAGGCACCTTCCCGACATTAATGCCGATGGAATACTCCTGCGCCATAAGAAGTCCGGAGCCAGGGTCTTCCTGGTGTCCAATGACGATGACAATAAGGTTTTTTCCATCGCGTTCAGGACGCCGCCCATTAATAGCACCGGGCTCACGCATATTCTGGAGCATTCGGTCCTTTGCGGTTCCAGGGAATTCCCGGTCAAGGATCCTTTTGTCGAGCTCGCGAAGGGGTCCATGAACACCTTCCTCAACGCCATGACATACCCGGATAAGACCGTCTACCCCATTGCCAGTACGAACGACAAGGATTTTAAGAACCTCATGCACGTGTACATGGACGCGGTTTTCTATCCCAACATTTACGATAAGGAAGAAATCTTCCGCCAGGAGGGCTGGCACTACGAGATGGAGTCAGCGGATTCGCCCGTCGTCATCAATGGAGTAGTCTACAATGAGATGAAGGGCGCATTCTCGGCCCCCGAGAGCGTGCTTGAGAGGGAGGTGCTTAACTCCCTGTATCCCGACACACCTTATGGCTTCGAGTCAGGCGGAGACCCCGTAGAGATTCCGAAGCTCTCGTATGAGACGTTCCTGGACTTCCACAGGACCTACTATCATCCTGCGAACAGCTACATCTACCTCTATGGCGACATGGACTTTGAGGAGAGGCTCGCGTGGATGGACGAGCATTATCTCGGGGACTTCGACTCTATCGATCCCGGGACCGGGATACCCATGCAAAAGCCCTTCGATAAGGTGGTTGAGGTAAATAAGAAGTATTCGGTCACGGAGAACGACAAGGTGGAGGACAATACCTACCTTTCGCTTAACTTCGCGCTTCCCGACGCCCTCGACAGGGAGCTGGTGATGGCGTTCTACATATTGGAGTATGCGCTTCTTTCTGCTCCCGGAGCGGTTCTTAAGCAGGCGCTTCTCGACTCCGGTATAGGAAAGGACGTGCTCAGTTCGTACGATTCGGGCGTGCGTCAGCCTTTGCTGTCCATAGTTGTCAAGAATTCCAACGTGTCCGATAAGGAAAAGTTCCTTTCCATCGTCGAGGACACGCTCAACAAGGTGGTCGAAGAGGGCATCGATAAGAGAATGCTCCAGGCGGCCATAAACATCTCCGAGTTCAGATATCGCGAGTCTGATACCGGCAGATATCCGGTGGGGCTTATGAGAGGCCTCTCGGTACTCGAGAGCTGGCTCTACGATGACACGGATCCCTTCTGTCACCTCATGGAGAGCGAGGTTTTCTCTATCATGAAGGAGAAGGTGAACACCGGATACTTCGAGGAGCTCGTGAAGAAGTATTTCATCGACAATCCCCACAGGAGCGTCGTTATTATTGAGCCCGAGAGGGGGCTTACCGCCAGGGGGGAGGCTGAGCTTGCCGCCGAGCTCGAGAAGTATAAGGCTTCTTTGAGCAGTGAGGAGATAGAAGGCATAGTAGAGGCCACTCGTCACCTCAGGGAGTACCAGAGCGAGCCCTCCACACAGGAGGAGCTTGAGACCATTCCGCTGCTCTCACTTTCGGACATGAGAAGAGAGGCGGAGCCCATCATGAACAGGGTGGAGAAGTCGGGAGATACCGAGATCCTCTACCACGACTACGATTCGAAGGGCATTGCTTACCTGAACTTCGTATTCGACGCGGGCGGATTCTCGATGGAGGAGAAGGTATACCTTTCGCTTCTCCAGGAGATCCTTGGGGTGGTAGATACGGAGAACTACTCCTACAAGGAGCTCTCCAGCGAGATCAACATCCACACCGGAGGAATCGGAACGGGCTTCTCAATCGGAGTCGCAGTCGACGATAACCGCAAAGTATATTCTAAGTTTAAGATTACGGCCAAATGCCTTGTTGAGAAACTTCCCAAGACCTTTGAGCTCGTCGAAGAGGTGATTTGCAGGTCTAGGCTCGATGACAAGAAGAGAATTAAGGAGATCATAGACGAGCTTCGTTCAAGGCTCCAGATGGCAAACAGTTCCGCGGGACACAGCCTGGCTTCGCTCAGGGGTTCCGGATACTTCTCGCCCAGCGCTTACATGATAGACAGAACAAGTGGAATAGCTTATTATGACTTTATCAGCGACCTTGCCGATCATTTCGACGAGAAGTTCGAGGCGTTCAGGAACGAGGAGAAGAGGATTATAGCGAAGGCTTTTACATCATCCAATCTCATGGTCGACGTCACCTGCAAGGGTATAGATGAAGGGAAACTTTCCGGACTCATAGAGAAGATGAAGGAATCCCTGCATAAAGGGGCCCCGAGTGAAGGGAAAGCGGCCAATGACGAATTCGTGCCCGAGAAGATGAACGAGGGATTCAAGACCGCATCCAAGGTAAATTACGTTGCGCGCTGCGGAAACTTCCGCGATCACGGCCTGGAATATACGGGAAGCCTCAGAGTATTAAAAGTAATTTTAAATTATGGATATCTCTGGAATAACCTCCGCGTTATGGGCGGAGCCTACGGATGCATGAGCGGATTCGACAGGAGCGGAGATTCCTATTTCGTCTCCTACAGGGACCCGCACATCGCAGAGACCGAGGACGTATACGAGAAGATTCCCGAGTACTTAAGGAGCTTCGAGATAGAGGAGAGAGACCTGGTTAAGAACATTATCGGCGTGTTCAGCACGCTCGATACTCCCTTAAGTCCCAACGGGAAGGGAGCCAGATCCAGGGGAGCATACTGGACCGGGCTTACCACCGAGATGATCCAAAAGGGCAGGGACGAGGTCCTCAACACAACAGTCGACGACATCAGAGCTCTGGCTGACTACATGGAGGCGGTGCTCTCCGATGATTGCAGGTGCGTTATCGGCGCCGAGCAGGCGGTCGAGGAAAACAAGGACAGATACACCAACATTCGCACTCTTCAATAGGTGATTAGATGGAAGAATTGACAGACATGACCAAATCCGGTTTCGTAACTATTATAGGAAGGCCTAACGTGGGCAAGTCCACGCTGCTTAACCGCATTGTCGGGCAAAAGATAGCCATCACGTCGAAGAAGCCCCAGACTACGAGGATGCGCATCCGCGGCGTCTATACCGAGGAACGCGGCCAGATTGTGTTCGTGGACACGCCCGGACTCACCGGAGCCAAGAACAAGCTCGGCGAGTACATGGAGAAGGCGGCGTCTTCCGCTGTGCGCGACGTGGACGCGGTTATATACATCGTGGAACCCAGCCCCTTCATCGGAAAGGGAGACCGTGCCATCCTCGACCTGCTTCAGAAGGTGAAGGTACCGGTGATCCTGGTCATAAATAAGACGGACACCATCGAGAAGGAGGAGGTCCTCCCCGTTATCGCGGCTTTCGACAAGGAATATGATTTTAACCAGATTGTTCCCGTGAGCGCGTTGAAGGGGAGCTACACCGACGATATCATAGACGCGCTTTTCGACGTGCTCAGCCCCGGGCCCATGTACTACGATGAGGATACCGTTACCGACATGCCCGAGCGCGCTGTTGTGAGCGAGATGATAAGGGAGGGCGCGCTCCGCACCCTCGAAAAGGAGGTGCCGCACGGCATCGCGGTCGTGGTAGACACCATGAAGAAGCGTAAGAACTCGGCCATCATAGACATAGACGCCACAATCATCTGCGAGAGGGATTCCCATAAGGGAATCATCATCGGTAAGGGCGGGGCCACGCTGAAGAAGATTGGCTCCATGGCGAGGCGCCAGATTGAGGAGATGGTCGGCATGAAGGTGAATCTCAAGATCTTCGTCAAAGTTAAGAAGGACTGGCGCGACTCGGACTACCTGGTGCGCAACTTTGGATACGATAAGAGAGAATTGTAGAAGTTTAGATAGCATTTAATTTGCAGGAGAAGCAGTTGACCAACGATCAGATAAGCGTGAAGGGAATAGTGGTATCCTCCGCTTCCGTGGGAGAATACGACAAGCGGATGACCATACTTACCGATTCGCTCGGCAGGATATCCGCCTTCGCCCGCGGGGCCAAGCGCCCCAACAGCATACTGCGTTCTTCCACGGAGCCGTTTTCCTTCGGTGAGTTCATTCTCTACCGGGGGCGCAGTGCTTATAACGTCGGGAAGATCAACGTCACTGAACACTTCGAGCGGCTGCACGAGGACTTCGACTCGGTGCTGTATGGCTCGTACTTCCTGGAGATTGCCGACTACTTCGGCAGGGAGAACATGGAGGCTGTCGACCAGCTCACCCTAATATACTATTCGCTGAAGGCTCTGGGTGACGAGCGCTTCGACAACCGCCTGGTGCGCGCGGTCTACGAGCTTCGCACGCTCGGCATAAACGGCGAGGCGCCGGACGTTACCGCATGTCGCTCGTGCGGGCGCAGCGACAGGAAACTCATTCGCTTCTTCTCCGAGAGGAACGGACTTCTGTGCGTGGAGTGCGATCCCGGGAAGGGCGGGATAGTGCTTTCCGAAGGCTGCGTATACACCATGAACTATATTATTAATTCACCTTTAAATAAACTCTTCTCGTTTAAGGTAAGCGAAGACGTCCTGCTCGAGCTGTGCAGGGCGGTAACAGACTATTACAGACGATGGGTGGACAGACGCTTTAAGAGCCTCTCCATCCTGGAGAACGAAATATGACCTTTGTAATAAGACTCGGGAAGTTTCTCCTGGGAATTCTTTATAAAATCTATATTCTATTTCCATCGGATGGCAGCGTCCTGATTGTGTCCAGACAGTCAAATTCCCCCTCGGTAGACATCCGCCTTTTGGAGTCGGAGCTTAAGAGCGAGGCGCCCGACGTGCCCGTCAGGGTCATGTGCAGGTACTCGAAGAGCGCGGCCGGATTGGATCTTTCATATGCCTTCTACATGGCTTTCCCTCTGATGTGGAACATCGCGCGCGCCCGAGTGCTCGTCCTTGACGGATTCTGCATTCCCGCCAGCATCTTTAAGCACAGGAAATCGCTTAAGATCGTTCAGATGTGGCACGCCATGGGCAGCTTCAAGAAGTTCGGCAGGTGTGTAATAGGAGAGAAGGAGGGCTACAGCCGGACCCTGGCCGACCTTATGAACATGCACGGCAACTACGACGTCATCCTGACGAGCAGCCACGCGACGGCCCCGTACTTCGCCGAGGCGTTCGGCTACGACGAGAGTTCGATGAGGATAATGCCCCTCCCCCGCACGGATTTCATCAGGATGGACAAATACCGCGACGACTGCGCGCGCCGCATAAGGGCGGCTTATCCCGACCTCTTCGACGGAAGGAAGATCATCCTTTACTGCCCGACGTTCAGGAAGAACGTGACGGAAGACGACCTGGACAACCTGAGCCTCATCGCGGGCTTCGCATCCGCCGTCGATACGTCGAGGTACCACCTTGTAATTAGGCCGCACCCGATTGTCAGGCTGGACGACAATGTGGCCGGCGCCCGCGTCGTCTACGACTTCCAGAGCATCGAGCTTCTGAGCGTCGCCGACTTCTTCGTGACCGACTACTCGGCTTTCATATTGGAGGCCGCCCTGGCCGGAAAGCCCCTGTTTAGATACGTTCCCGACAGGGAAAGGTACATGAGCGCCCGGGGCTTCTTCGTGGATATCGACGAGGAGTGGCCCGGATTCGCATCGGCCGATGCCTCTGAGGTGTTTGCCGCGATTGACGGCGGGAGCTTCGATCCCGCCGAAGTCAGAGCCTTCGCGGATAAGTATGTCGAAGATTCCGGTCACTGCACGAAAGATATCGCCCAGTTACTTTTGGAACTGCGCGGCTGAGTGCATCTAATCATAGAATAAACTTTACACAAATTGCGAAAAATAGTATAATACCTCGGCGAGTCTTGAGAATTCCGGCTCGCCGAATTATTAAGTTTTCTACCATTCATATATACGAAGGAGAACAGAGATGAAAAAGATTACGAGTCTTGTGCTTTGCGTGGCTTTATCCGTTGGGATGCTCGCCGGCTGCGGCTGCGGCTCATCATACCAGAGCGACGTGAGCGCCATATCGGTAAGGGACGACGGATCCATTCTGGCCGTGTCCGTGGAGGAGCTCGATCAGAGCTATTACGACGAGGAAGAGCTTAAAACATACATCGATGATGCGGTTTCCGAGTACACCTCGGCCAATGAGGACGTGACCGTGAAGGTTCAGAGCCTCAAGGTTTCCGACTCCGTTGCCACGCTGAACATGAAGTACGACAGCGCGCAGACCTACTCAGACTTTAACGGCGTAACGCTCTTCACCGGAACGGTGGCGGAGGCGCTGGCCGCGGGCTACGAGTTCGACTGCTCCTTCGCATCCATAAGCGACGGCGCTTCGTCCGACGCATCGGCCGCCTCGTACAGCGCATACCTTTCGTCGATCTCCGGCGACGCATCCTCGGATGCATCCGAGAGCGCGGACGCCACGGGCGATGTTTCGATGGGAGATGCAGATACAGCTGACGTGACGGACGCATTGGACGCCAATGTGGTCATCGTGTCTGAACAGGTTCGAGTGAATGTTCCCGGAACCATCACGTTCGTATCCGCCGACGGCGCCAGGGTCACTTCGACCGATACAGTCGACGTTAACAACAGGACAGAAAGTTTAACTTACGTTATATATCAATAGTCAAGAGAGGTACTGTAAAAATGGAAAAGACAATGGACAAAATCGTTAATCTTGCCAAGGCGAGAGGCTTTGTATATCCCGGTTCGGAGATCTACGGCGGACTGGCCAACACCTGGGACTACGGTAACCTGGGCGTCGAGCTTAAGAACAATGTGAAGAAGGCCTGGTGGCAGAAATTCGTGCAGGAGAATCCTCACAACGTCGGCATCGACTGCGCCATCCTCATGAATCCCCAGACCTGGGTGGCTTCCGGTCACCTCGGAAACTTCTCCGATCCCCTTATGGATTGCAAGGACTGTAACGAGAGATTCCGTGCAGATAAGGTTATTGAGGACTACAACGCCGAGAATGGCATCGAGATAGAGGGTTCCGTCGATGCGTGGAGCAAGTCTCAGATGGCCGACTACATAAAGGAAAATAACATTTGCTGCCCCTCTTGCGGCGGCCATGATTTCACAGATATTCGTGAGTTCAACCTCATGTTCAAGACGTTCCAGGGCGTAACAGAGGATGCGAAGAACACCGTTTACCTGCGTCCCGAGACGGCACAGGGTATTTTCGTAAACTTCAAGAACGTACAGCGCACCAGCCGTAAGAAGGTTCCCTTCGGTATCGCGCAGATCGGTAAGTCATTCCGTAACGAGATTACTCCCGGTAACTTCACCTTCCGTACCCGTGAGTTCGAGCAGATGGAGCTGGAGTTCTTCTGCAAACCCGACACCGACCTCGAGTGGTTCGCATACTGGAAACAGTTCTGCATCGACTTCCTCTACAGCCTCGGCATTAAGGAGGAGGAGCTCAGAATCCGCGATCACGAGCAGGCAGAGCTTTCCCACTATTCCAAGGCTACTACCGACCTCGAGTTCCTCTTCCCCTTCGGATGGGGCGAGCTCTGGGGCATTGCCGACAGGACGGACTACGACCTGACTCAGCACGAGAACGTGTCCGGTCAGGATATGAAGTACTTCGACGACGAGACCAACGAGAAGTATATCCCCTACGTAATCGAGCCCTCGCTGGGCGCGGACAGGGTGGTTCTCGCATTCCTTATCTCGGCATACGACGAGGAGGAGCTCGAAGACGGAACGAGCCGTACCGTGCTTCATTTCCATCCCGCACTGGCACCTATTAAGATCGGCGTGCTTCCCCTCTCCAAGAAGCTTGGTGAGGAGGCCACCGAGCTTTACACACAGCTTTCCAAGAAGTATAATTGTGAGTATGACGACAGAGGTAATATCGGTAAGCGCTACAGGAGACAGGATGAGATCGGTACTCCCTTCTGCGTGACCTATGACTTCGACTCGCAGGAGGATCACGCAGTCACCATTCGTAACCGTGACACCATGGAGCAGGAGAGGGTTAAGATCGAGGATCTTGACGCATGGTTTGCCGATAAGTTCACCTTCTAAATTCGTTTTAAGGGGAGGAGTTATATGGCTAAGCACAAAGATTCCAAAGAAAATCCCTGCTACGAGGATGAGCGTAAGGTCAACTGGTTTCGCAGGTCGACGCTGAAGGATTCCGGGCGTCTGGACGACTACGACAGATACTGGCAGCAGCGCCGCGAATTGTATTTTTCGGAGATGTATAAGAGGACCAGGCCGAACAAATAAAAAGTGCTTGTCAAGAGCCTTGCTTTGTGATAATATAGGCAAGTATGTGAGATTGACGGTCCGCTGATCTTGGGCGAGGGAAATGCCCCGAAGACCCCGTAAACAGGGATTAAGAACGTCGAAGTTAGACGGATTTATGTCCGTTGCCATATAAGGAGGTTCTATAATGAACAGCGACATCATCAAGGAGCTCGAAGCAGAGCAGTTAAAGACTGAGGTTCCCGAGTTTGCAGTAGGTGACACCATTAAGGTTCACGGAAAGATCAAAGAGGGTAACCGCGAGAGAATCCAGGTGTTCGAGGGCATCGTGCTTAAGAGACAGGGATTCAGCAACCGTGAGACCTTTACCGTTCGTAAGACATCCAACGGTATTGGCGTAGAGAAGACATGGCCCCTTCATTCCCCCAACGTGGAGAAGATTGAGGTGGTTCGCCGCGGTAAGGTGCGCAGAGCCAAGCTTTTCTATCTCAGGGAGCGTGTGGGCAAGAGAGCGAAGGTAAAAGAGCTCGTAAAGTAATAGGCCCAGAGGTCATATTGACAAAGATGCCGCCGGCTGATAAATTCAGTTTGGCGGCTTTTTTTAACGAAATGCAGTGGGAGGATCCATGAGATTCAACAGAAAAAACAGGGGACTGACCTTTAGAAGGCGCAGACAGGTCGTAAATACCGACAGGATAAAGCGTGTCCTGATGTGGGTTATACCCATAGCCGTCGTCATATTGCTGGCTTTTTTCTTTTCGTGGTCGTTTGGTTTCAGGACCATGATGATAGGTAACTCGATGAGCGATACGCTAGAGGCATCGGACGTGGTGCTGGTCGACAGGCTTTCCTGTGCTGTATCCGAACCCTCGCGCTCGGACATTGTAGTGTTTCTCCCCAAGGGAAATAAGCGCTCCAACTACTATATCAGGCGCGTCGTTGGAGTGCCCGGGGACACCGTCCAGATCATCGACGGCTACCTGTACGTTAACTCCGAGGTCTACGACCTGGGCGCCGGCGACGAGATAACCGTGGCCGGTCTGGCGGAGGACCAGATAACCCTCGGCGAGGACGAGTACTTCGTTATGGGTGACAATCCGAACAACAGCGAGGATTCCCGCCATTCCTCAGTGGGACTGGTATCCTCAGACGATATCGTCGGCAAGGTCTGGTTCGTAATCTCACCGTTCTCGCGTTTCGGAACAGTAGAATAAGAGGTAAAGCATGAACATTCAGTGGTATCCCGGCCACATGACCAAGGCGAAGAGACAGATCGCCGAGGACATAAAGCTGGTTGACATAATTATAGAGATACTGGACGCCAGGGCGCCGCTCTCGAGCCGTAATCCCGATATTGTAAGTCTCGGAAACGGCAAGAAGAGCGTTATCCTGCTGGGCAAAAGCGATCTTGCGGATCCCGCATCGTTGAAGGCCTTCGAGGAGTACTTTACCTCCAAGGGAGCCTTCTGCGCAGCCATAGATTCCAGGAAGAAGGCCGACATAAAGAAGGTGCGCGCGCTCGTTGACGAGGCCGCGGCCGAAAAGAAGGCCAGGGACCTGAAGAGGGGCATAAAGAACCGCCCCGTGAGGGTCATGGTGGCGGGCATCCCCAATGCCGGTAAGTCCACTTTTATAAACACATTCGCGGGCAAGTCCGTGGCGAAGACGGCCGACAGGCCCGGAGTCACTAGGGGCAAGCAGTGGATTCGCCCGGGTGGAAACATCGAGCTGCTCGATACCCCCGGCATCCTCTGGCCCAAGTTCGACGACGAGAGGGTGGGGCTTTGCCTTACGGCTACCGGCGCGATAAAGGACGCGGTAACCGACACTAACGAGGTGGCGCTTTTCCTCGTCGACTATCTTAAGGAACACTATGCCGGCGCGCTCAACGAGCGCTATGGCGTGGATGAGAGCGCGTCTCTCCAGGACATGCTCGAAAATATCGCTGTTAACAGGAAGTTTCTCAAGTCCGGCGGCGAATCCGACCTCGACAGGGCGGCATTGATGATATTGGAAGAATTCAGAGAGGGAAAGCTGGGTAGAATGAGCCTCGAGGAGGTCCCGGCTTACTAGCTTATGACTAAGGCAGAGAGAGAAGAAAAGAAACGCATAAAACTGGAGCAGGAGAGGGCACGCCTTCGCGGTATGATGTCCTACGAGCTCAACTATTCCGATAGGGGGAACATCTGCGGTCTCGACGAGGCCGGCAGGGGTCCTTTGGCCGGACCTGTCGTGGCGGGCGCCGTGATTTTTCCGAAGGACTGTGAGATACTCTATATCAACGACTCGAAGAAGCTCTCCCCCAAGAGGAGGGACGCTCTCTTTGACGAAATCAGGGAGAAGGCCCTCGCCTTTTCAGTGGGCATCGTGGACGAGAAGACCGTCGACGAGATAAACATACTTCAGGCCACATACGAGGCGATGCGCCGCGCGGTAAATTCTTTGGCCGTTTCACCCGATATTCTATTGAACGATGCAGTAACCGTTCCGGGCATATCCACGGAGCAGGTGCCCATAGTGAAGGGTGACGCCAAGAGCGTATCCATTGCCGGCGCCAGCATCCTCGCGAAGGTCACCAGGGACAGGATGATGGAAGAGTACGACGAACTCTATCCCGGCTACGGCTTCGCCAGGCATAAAGGCTACGGCACGAAGGAGCACATCGAGGCCATCAAACGCCTTGGCCCGTGCCCCATACACAGGATGACCTTCATAAAGAAATTCATCTAGGAGCGCCCTGTGGCGCCGGATACATGGCGCGGGACGCCCTAACAGATTTCCCGGGGGAGGGAGATTAAATGCAGATAGGAAACATCTTCCAACAGCTTCAGAACACATTGGGGACCACCTCGACGGAGGCGG
Source organism: Eubacterium sp. (assembly GCA_024681495.1). GTDB lineage: Bacteria > Bacillota > Clostridia > Lachnospirales > Lachnospiraceae > RUG14243. The sequence goes on from JAILAS010000043.1 coordinate 20,502, forward strand.
TATCTAATTCTCAGTCCACTGTAAAGACCGGGTCCGTAGACGGCTCGCTCCTCACCGCCGGCAACGTCTTCGAGGGCACGGTTACCTCGAACGGCAAGGGCCAGGTGACCATCAGCCTATCCAACGGACAGACCATGAGCGCGCGCCTCGACGAGGGCGTGACAGTAAAGGTCGGCGAGCCATTGTTCTTCCAGGTCAAGGGCCAAAATGCCG
>JAILAS010000067.1 GCA_024681495.1 Eubacterium sp.
ACTATCTGGCCAGGATGCTTCACGCGGGTGAGGACATAAAGTTCATCGCCAGGAGGATCATGATCTGCGCGTCCGAGGACGTGGGTACGGCCGACCCGATGGCGCTGTGCGTGGCTACGAATGCGGCGCTCGCGGTCGAGAGGCTCGGGATGCCCGAATCGAGGATTATCCTCTCGGAGGCGGCCATCTATGTGGCCTGCGCGCCTAAGAGCAACGCCTCCTACATGGCGGTGGAGAGGGCCTTGGAGGACGTCAGAAACAGGAAGACCCCCGGCGTGCCCAACCACCTTCGCGACAGCCACTATAAGGGTGCCGCTAAGCTCGGACACGGCATAGGGTATCAATACGCCCATGACTTCCCCGGTCATTACGTCGATCAGCAGTATCTGCCCGACGAATTGACGGGCGTTCGGTTCTACGAGCCGGACGGCATGGGTTGTGAGAAGGATATAATAGAAAGACTAAAGAAGAACAAGGAGCGGAACAGATGAAGTATTACTCAGAGATGACTATCGAAGAACTGAAGGAAGAGGAAGAGGCCCTCATGATCTCCTACGAGGCCTGTCAGGCCAAGGAGCTCAGGCTCAACATGGCCCGCGGAAAGCCCTCGAGCGTCCAGCTGGATATTTCCAACGATATGCTCGGAGCCGTTACCAAGCGCAACGGTTATCACTCCGAGGACGGCCTGGACTGCCGTAACTATGGCGGTACCTTCGGTATTCCCGAGGCGCAGAGGACCCTCGCATCCATCATGGAGTGCAATCCCGAGCACGTCATCGTCTACGGTAACTCCAGTCTGAACCTCATGTTCGACCTTATTTCATATGCCTACACGCACGGCCTGAACGGAAACACGCCCTGGGGCAAGCTCCCCGAGGTGAAGTTCCTTTGCCCCGTGCCCGGATACGACAGGCACTTCGCGGTGACCGAGCACTTCGGCATCAAGATGATAAACATCCCCATGGACGAGAACGGCCCCGACATGGACATGGTAGAGCAGTACGTCAACAACGACCCGACCGTAAAGGGAATGTGGTGCGTGCCCAAGTTCGAGAACCCCGAGGGAATCTGCTATTCCGACGAGGTGATCCGCAGGATGGCGGGCCTCAGGCGTGCCGCGGACGACTTCAGGATTTACTACGACAACGCCTACGCGGTCCACTACCTCTACGAGGACGATCAGCCGAAGATCCTGAACCTCATTGACGCCTGCGTCGAGGCGGGACACCCCGACATCTATTTCGAGTTCTGCTCCACGTCCAAGATCACCTACGCGGGCGGCGGCATCTCCGGAATGACCGCTTCGGAGAACAATCTGTCCGAGGTCAGGAATCTCATGTCCGTATCCACCATCGGCTACGATAAGGTGAACATGCTCCGCAACGCGCGTTATCTTAAGGAGGGAGCGGCCATCCCCGAGGTAATGATGAAGCATGCGGCCATCCTTCGCCCCAAGTTCGAGCTCGTCGTGAATATGCTCGAGGAGGAGATAGGGCCCAGGGGTATCGGCAGCTGGGTATCCCCCAAGGGAGGCTACTTCGTATCCTTCCACGCCATGAAGGGCTGCGCCAAGGAAATCGTAAGGCTCGCCAAGGAGGCTGGAGTGGTCCTTACACCCGCAGGAGCCCCCTTCCCCTACGGCAAGGATCCCGACGATTCGGTCATAAGAATAGCGCCCTCGCTTCCCCCTATGGGAGAGCTCAAGGACGCTATGGAAATCTTCATGATCTGCGTTAAACTCGCATCCGTTCGCAAGCTCCAGGAGGAGCTGGCCTAGTCGGATAAGAGCTTATCGATTATAAACGAATTAATGTGTTCTGCGTCGTCGTTCCAGGCGGCGCAGATTTTTTTCGCCTTCTTTTCGGAGTCGACCGTGAATGTCAGGTCAGTTTTAATATTGTCACCATCCCAGAGGGAGAGGCGAACCTGCCATATCCCCGAGTCGTGGGAGAAGTACCTGCAGCGGACCTCGCGCGATTCGTCGATTTCCACCTGCTTGTCCTTCAGGTAGGAGATGATGTCGTTTCGCACGGGTTCGCTCACCTTGTCGGAGTAGAAGTTCAGCGCGTCCTCACCGTCGGACGTGATGGTGTAGAGGGTGCGATTGTATGAACTCTCCACGCCGATGAGCCCGTCGGAGTCCATCTCCGAAACCACGGCGCTGATCGTGAAGTAATCCGTGTACCCCTTCTCCATCAGGAATCCGCTGATGATGCTGTTGGACAGGGGACCCGCGGAATTTTTTAACATATATAAGATGATAAGCTTGTAAATTAAACGCATTGGTTATTAATACACTCCCCGGCGCTTCTGGATGAGGGCCACCAGCTCCCTGTTGGCGCGGGTGCGCGCGAACAGCGTCAGAATCTGGTCTGCGGCCTCGTCCGACTTCATTCCGTTCAGGCTGCGGCGCATTACCGTAACAGCCTCCTGCTCGTCTTTGGTGAGGAGAAGGTCCTCGCGACGGGTGCCGGATTTGGCGATGTCGATGGCGGGGAAAACCCTCTTCTCGGAGATTTTCCTGTCGAGGACGAGCTCCATGTTACCCGTTCCCTTGAACTCCTCGTAAACCACGTCGTCCATCTTGCTGCCGGTGTCGACGAGGGCGGTGGCAAGAACCGTGAGGCTGCCGCCTTCGCGCATGTTGCGGGCCGCGCCGAAGAACTTCTTGGGCATGTAGAGAGCGGTGGGGTCGAGTCCGCCGGACAGCGTGCGTCCGCTGGGCGGAACCGTGAGGTTATAAGCCCTGGAGAGCCTGGTTATGGAGTCGAGAAGGATGATGACGTCCTTCTTGTGCTCGACGAGCCTCCTGGCCCTGTCCACAACCATCTCGGACACCCTCTTGTGATGCTCGGGGAGCTCGTCGAAGGTGGAGTAGATGATCTCGACATTGGGCCCCTTTATGGCCTCCTTCATATCTGTAACCTCCTCCGGGCGCTCATCGACCAGGAGGATAATCATGTGCATCTCGGGATTGTTGATCTGAATGGACTTCGCCACCTGCTTGAGGAGCGTGGTCTTACCTGCCTTGGGCGGCGACACGATCATTCCTCGCTGTCCCTTACCGATGGGAGAGATCAGGTCGACAATGCGCATGGAGACGTCAGCTCCCTCACGCTCGAGGTGTATGCGCTCGTTCGGGAATATGGGTGTCATATCCTCGAACCTGCCGCGCGTCTGGGCGTGATCGGGCGTCTCGTTGTTTATGTAGCTCACGTGCAGAAGGGGCGCGAACTTTTCTCCGGCCGCCTTCTCCCTGGTGATTCCGGTAATCATGTCGCCCGTGCGAAGGTTAAACCTGCGTATCTGCGAGGGGGACACGTACACGTCGGCGTCTCCGGGGAGGAAATTATCACTCCTTATGAAACCGAATCCGTCGGTGAGTACCTCCAGGATTCCGTACGCGCGGAAGGTGCCCTGCATATCCGCTGCGGGAGCAGCCTCCTCCGCGGACTCTGCCTCCTCGGCAACGGGCTGCGCCTGGGCCTTGGCACTCTTCTTGTGCTGGTCGCCCTTCTTATGATCGCCCTTGCCCTGCGAACGGTCTCCGTTCTTGCGTCCGCCGCCCTGGCGGGAGTCGGTGCGCTTGCGGCTCTGTGACTTGGAAGCGGCCTCTCTTTTGGCCTTGGCCTCCTTTTCGTCCTCCTCGACCATCCTGTCGACGAGTTCGGCCTTCTTCAGCGTGGAAATCTTCTTCAGACCTCGTGCCTTGGCTACTTCCCGCAACTCCTTGAGGGGCAGACTTTCATATTTTTCTCTCATAATGCCTCCGGTTCTTATTATTTTGGATTTAGTTAGCACAACACAGTCCTTTAGCAAAGGCGTGTGTATATTCATAAAGTAAAATTTGGAAATCGCGTCTGAAATGAACGCGAGTAGAGATGGAATCTCACCCGAATTTCATTATATACCCTTTCGCGGAAAAATGAAAGTAGATATCTGTGAATGTTTTATGGCTTGCCAAAGCTCCCCTCCGGGGAGCAATACGCACCCCCGCGAGTTCATAAAGGCTTCAAAATCTTTTCCTTGAGGTTTGGCTAAACAGAGTGTAAAATATACATCGGGTTTATAGAAAAGGGTGAGAACCTCGGTGTTTTCATCCTAATTATATTTTATTGAGAGGAAACCATGAGAACATTATCACATTTAGACGAGCTTGAAGCAGAGGCTATTTACATTATCAGAGAAGTGGCGGCCGAGTGTGAGAAACCGGTCATGCTTTATTCTATAGGTAAGGATTCGTCGGTTATGCTTCACCTGGCGATGAAGGCTTTTTATCCCGAGAAGCCCCCCTTCCCCTTCCTCCACGTAAACACCACGTGGAAGTTCAGGGAGATGATTGAGTTCCGCGACCGTATGGTTAAGGAGCTGGGCATTGAGATGCTCGAGTACATCAACGAAGAGGGCGTTAAGCAGGGAATCAATCCCTTCGACCATGGCTCGGCATATACCGATATCATGAAGACGCAGGCCCTTAAGCAGGCCCTTAATAAATACGGCTTTACGGCGGCCTTCGGCGGCGGCCGCAGGGATGAGGAGAAGTCCCGCGCCAAGGAGAGGATCTTCTCATTCAGAAACAGCGAGCACGCATGGGATCCCAAGAACCAGAGGCCCGAGATGTGGAAGCTGTTCAACACCCAGATCAATAAGGGAGAATCCATCAGGGTATTCCCCATTTCCAACTGGACCGAGACGGACATCTGGATGTACATAAAGCAGGAGAACATACCCATTGTTCCCCTGTACTATGCTGCGGAAAGACCCGTCGTTAAACGCGATAACAACTGGATAATGGTCGACGACGACAGGATGCGCCTCGAGCCCGGCGAGACCCCGGAGATGAAGATGATAAGGTTCCGTACACTGGGATGTTATCCTCTTTCGGGAGGCGTCGAGTCAGATGCGACCACGTTGGACCAGATCATAGAAGAGACATTGTCAGCAGTGGAATCCGAGAGAACCAGCCGTGTCATCGACAAGGATGGCGGATCCGCAAGTATGGAGAAGCGTAAGAGGGAAGGTTATTTCTAAGATGAAGGGATTATTGAAATTTATAACCTGTGGTAGCGTGGACGATGGTAAATCCACGCTGATAGGACATATGTTATACGACGCCAAGCTTTTGTTCGCTGACCAGGAACAGGCTCTGCAGCTGGATTCCAGGGTGGGCAGCACCGGCGGCGACATCGATTACTCGCTGCTTCTGGACGGACTTATGGCCGAGAGGGAGCAGGGTATCACCATCGACGTGGCGTACCGCTACTTCTCGACGGAGAAGAGGTCGTTTATCGTGGCCGACACCCCGGGACACGAGGAGTACACCAGGAACATGGCCGTGGGCGCATCCTACGCCGATCTGGCAGTCATCCTCGTCGACGCGAGCCAGGGAGTGCTGGTTCAGACCAGGAGACACACCAGAATCTGCGCGATGATGGGTATCCGCCACTTCGTGTTCGCCGTAAATAAAATGGACCTGGTGGATTACGACGCCAAGCAGTTCGAGCAGATAAGCCGCGACATCAAGCGCCTTGTCTCCGAGTTCGACGTGGGAACTATAAAGATTATTCCTATTTCTGCTACTCAGGGCGATAACATCACACAGAAGTCCGTGCGCATGTCCTGGTACGAGGGAACCACCCTCCTCGATCACCTCGAGAACGTGGACGTCGAGGAAGAGGCCGGAGACTTCGGATTTGCGCTCCCCGTTCAGAGGGTGTCCAGACCCGACCACACTTTCCGTGGATTCCAGGGACAGATAGAGAGCGGAGAGGTGAAGGTGGGCGACGAGGTCACCATCCTCCCCTCGAAGGAGACAGCCACCGTGGACCGCATCATCAGCGCCGGCAAGGAAGCCGACAGCGCGGGCGTTGGCGAGGCCGTTTCCGTATGCCTCGATAAGGAGATCGACGTCTCCAGGGGCTGCGTGATTACCAAGGATTCAGAGCTCAGGTGCGAGAAGATGTTCACCGCGTCCATTCTCTGGATGGATCAGGGGCAGCTCCACGCAGGAGAGAACTACATACTCCGTCTGGGAACTCAGAAGCTTCCCGCCACCATACTCAGGATTAAGCACCGCATTGACGTCAATACCGGTGACGAGATTCCCGCGGACGCCGTCCGCAAGAACGAGCTCGCAGTGTGCGACATCTCGGTGGCAGATAAGCTCGTGTTCAACAAGTTCGAGAAGATTCATGCCCTCGGCAGCTTCATTCTCATAAACCGCGTGACCAACATGACCAGCGCCTGCGGAACCATCCTTCACTCGCTCCGCAGGGGTGATAACATCTTCCCGCATAAGATGGAGATAAACCGCGAGCTTCGTGAGAATCAGAAGGGACAGAAGGCGTACACCATCTGGCTCACCGGACTTTCCGGAGCGGGCAAGAGTACCATCGCCAACGAGCTCGAGAAGCGATTCTTTGCCGAAGGAAAGCACACCATGACTCTCGACGGAGACAACGTCAGAGGCGGACTTTGCGTTAACCTCGGCTTCAAGGAGGCCGACCGTATCGAGAACATCCGCCGTGTGGCAGAGGTGTCCAAGCTCATGAACGAGGCGGGAATCATCGTAATCGCGTCCTTCGTCTCACCTTACGAGAGAGACAGGCAGAGCGCCAGGGATATCGTCGGAACCGACAGGTTTATCGAGGTCTATGTCAGCACCTCCCTCGAGGAGTGCGAGAAGCGCGATGTCAAGGGCCTGTATAAGAAGGCCAGGGCAGGAGAGATTCCGAACTTCACCGGCGTTACGTCGGTATACGAGGAGCCGGAGAATCCCGACATCGTCATCGACACCGCTCAGAAGGAAGTGAACGAGACCGTAGACGATCTGTTCGCCGAATTGAAGGACAGGATGTAATCTATGTGGAATAAAGAACTCGAGGTGGCTAAAGAGGCCGCCGTCAGAGCCGGAATCGAAATAAAGAGAATATACGAGGAGAACCCCGACATAGAGGTGGACCGCAAGGCGGATAATTCTCCGCTCACCATCGCTGATAAGGCGTCGAACGCCATCATCGTCGAGGCGCTTAGGGAGGCTTTTCCGGGACACTCCATCCTCTCCGAGGAGGAGAAGGACGATAGGAAGCGTCTCGAGAATGACCTGTGTTTCGTTGTGGATCCCCTCGACGGGACCAAAGAGTTCATTAAGAGGAACGGTCAGTTCACCGTTAACATCGCCTTGGCGCACAGGCACAAGTCGGTCATGGGGGTCATCTACGTCCCCGTCACGGGCGAATTGTACTACGCCTCGGAGGGAGACGGCGCCTTCCTTAAGAAGGAGGACGGCAGCGTCGAGAGGCTTCACGTGTCTGACGTTACGGATAAGAGCAGACTCCGAGTGGTGATGAGTTCGTCCCACGGCTGCAAGGAGATGGACGATCTCATTGAAAAGCACCATCTCACCAACATCGTCAGCATCGGCAGCTCCCTCAAGGGTTGCCTGGTTGCCTCAGGACAGGCCGAGGTTTACTACAGACATAACCCGACTATGGAGTGGGATACAGCGGCTATGCAGTGCATCGTCGAGGAGGCCGGTGGAAAGTTCCGCCAGATGGACGATTCGGAGATGACATATAACCGCGAGGACTCGCTGAACGCCAAGGGATTTTACATCGTGAATTCCCCCGTGAACGAGCTCAGATAAACGAGAAAAAAATTCTTGCACGCCCATCGGGATTGTGTTATACTATGTAAGCTGTCTACGGGATATCCGTGGACGATTATGCGAACTATTAAGACTTTTTTTACAGAAGAGGTGATAAATAATGAGGAACGATATACATCCGGAGTACCATCAGGCCACCGTTACCTGCAACTGCGGTAACACATTTGTGACCGGCTCTACCAGCGAGAGCATTCACGTGGAGATTTGCTCCAAGTGCCATCCCTTCTATACGGGACAGCAGAAGGCCGCTACTGCGCGTGGACGTATTGAGCAGTTCAACAAGAAGTACGGTATCGCACAGTAATAATCTGTCAATTAAGGCCTGTCCGGTTTCGGACAGGCTTTTGTTATTTCAGAAGACCTGAATTTTATGAGTGAGAATTTGAAGACATCCGGGATAGGCGGTCAGGCCGTCTTGGAGGGTGTCATGATGAAAAATAAAGAGAATTACGCCGTGGCCGTCAGACTCGATGACGGTTCCATCGACGTTATTTCTCATACCAGAAATAAGAGCACGTTCAGGGATGCGGCGCAGAAGATACCCATCTTCCGCGGCGTCGTGAACTTCGTGGATTCCCTCGTGACCGGTATAACCACGCTTATGGATTCGGCTAACGCCCTCGGCATCGAGGACGAGGAGACCGGAGAGAAAGAGGAGATCGGCAAGGGTGAGCTGGCGGGGACGGTCGCGTTCTCCGTGGTGGTCGCCGTTGTGGTGTTCATGTTGCTCCCCTATTGGCTCTCGCTCGTCTTCCAGAGATTCGTGGAGTCGACGGTGGCCCTCTCGCTGATTGAGGGAGTCATAAGGGTGGCGGTTTTTCTGGTTTACATAATTGCCATATCCCGGCTCGAGGACATAAACAGGGTTTTTATGTACCACGGTGCCGAACATAAGTGTATCAACTGCATTGAGCACGGTAACGTGCTCGACGTGGAGCACGTCAGGGCCAGCTCGCGTTTTCATAAGCGATGCGGCACGAGCTTCCTCCTCATTGTGATGGTGGTCAGCATATTCGTGTTCGCGTGCATTACCGTTGATTCGCTGATTTTGCGCATGGTCTTCAGGGTGCTGCTGGTGCCCGTTGTGGCCGGCGTCTCCTATGAATTTATACGTTTCGCCGGCAGGAGCGAGAATCCTGTAATAAATCTTCTGAGCCGCCCGGGGCTGTGCCTTCAGCACCTCACTACAAGGGAACCGGACGACTCCATGATAGAGGTGGGGATTGCGTCCGTCGAGGCCGTATTCGACTGGCGCGCATTTCTGGAGGAGTCCTTCGGGGTTCGGACGGAAAACGATGAAAGTAGGGGGAATTGCGATTGACTTTACAAGAGGGTCTTTTCTACGGGGAAAAGATATTGGAAGAGGCCGGAGTGAGCGACAGCAAGCAGGATGCCTGGCTGCTGTTCGCCCACGTCACCGGTTTTGACAAGGTCGGCTATCTGATGCATGCCGACGAGGAGTTTTACGCTCACAAGAAAGAGGATTACGTCATCCTCCTTAAGAAACGCGCAGAGCACATCCCTGTGCAGTACATACTGGGAGAGCAGGAGTTCATGGGGCTGCCCATAAAGGTGACCCAGGACGTCCTCATTCCCAGGCTGGACACGGAGGTCATCGCCTCCGAGGCCGCGCGGCTTCTTAAGGGCGGAGAGCGGGTGCTTGACCTGTGTACGGGTTCGGGCTGCATACTGATAAGTCTCCTCCACGAGGTGCCCGACGCGGTGGGCATCGGCGCCGATATTTCCAAGCAGGCCGTCAATCTGGCTATGGAAAACGCTGCCGCCAACGGCGTGGCTGCTGACTTCATAGTCAGCGACCTCTTCGAGAATATAAGCGGTTCTTTCGATATGATAGTATCGAATCCGCCGTATATTCCGACGGCAGATATGTATAATCTTATGCCGGAGGTGAGGGACTACGAGCCCTCGCTCGCGCTTGACGGAGGAGAGGACGGCCTCGACTACTACCGAAGGATAGTGGCGGAGAGCCCGGATTATCTTAAGGATGGGGGACTGCTCATCCTCGAGATTGGATGTGACCAGGCCGCGGGCGTAAAGTTCCTCATGGAGCAGAATGGATTCTATGATATCTCGGTGATAAAGGATCTGCCGGGATTAGACAGGGTTGTTATGGGCAGAACATCGCATGTTCATCATTGATAGGAGTCGGATTTTTTATGTTTGATAAGCTGGAAGACCTTATAAGGCGCTACGAGGAGATTATGAACGAGCTCAGCGAGCCCTCCGTCGCTTCGGACAATGACAGGTTCCGTAAGCTGATGAAGGAGCAGAGCGACATCGCTCCCCTGGTGGAGACCTACAAGGAATATAAGAAGAATAAAGAGGTCATCGAGGAGTCGCTTCAGATCCTCGACGAGGAGAGCGATCCCGAGCTTAAAGAGCTCGCCAAGGAGGAGCTCTCCGAGGCCAGGAAGCTCGACGAGGAGCTCTCGGAGAAGCTGAAGGTCCTCCTTCTTCCGAAGGATCCCAACGACGATAAGAACGTTATCGTGGAGATTAGAGCCGGCGCCGGTGGAGACGAGGCGGCGTTGTTTGCCGCAGAGGTCTACCGCATGTATGTCCACTATGCCGAGGCCAGCCGCTGGAAGGTAGAGACCATGGACGTGGAGGAAATCGGAATTGGCGGCATGAAATACGTCAGCTTCATGGTCACCGGCCAGGGCGCGTACTCCAGACTTAAGTACGAGAGCGGCGTTCACAGGGTGCAGAGGGTGCCCGAGACCGAGTCCGGCGGAAGGATTCATACGTCCACCATTACCGTGGCCGTCATGCCCGAGGCTGAGGAGGTCGACGTTAACATAGACATGAATGACTGCAGGTTCGACGTGTTCAGGGCCTCCGGAAACGGCGGGCAGTGCGTAAATACCACGGATTCGGCCGTCAGGCTTACGCATATCCCCACGGGCATCGTCATCTCCTGTCAGGACGAGAAGAGCCAGATTAAGAACAAGGACAAGGCCCTTAAGGTTCTTCGCGCCAAGCTCTACGACCTGGAGATGAGCAAGGCCCACGATGAGGAGGCGTCGCTCCGACGCAGCCAGATAGGTACCGGAGACAGGTCGGAGAAGATTCGCACCTATAACTTCCCGCAGGGAAGAGTCACGGATCACAGGATTAACCTGACCCTGTACAAACTCGACAAGATAATGAACGGAGACATACAGGAAATCATCGATGCATGCACGGCTGCCGACCAGGCAGAGAAGCTTACACGCATGCAGGAAAGTGCATAGAAAACATAATGATAATGCAAAAAATAGGGTGGCGTCGAGCCGCCCTTTATGTTA
>JAILAS010000186.1 GCA_024681495.1 Eubacterium sp.
CAGGATGACTTCCGACCCGGAGGTATGGAGCCAGCCCATCAGCGCGCTCCTCGGAGGTCTCGACGCACAGCTCGGATTCGGGTTGCCCTCGATAGGAGGCAAGGACTCGATGTCCGGAACCTTCGACGGAGAGAAGGGACAGATCGACGTTCCCCCCACGCTCATCTCGTTTGCAGTGGACGTGGCGGATGGAAACGACGTAATTAGCCCCGAGTTCAAGGCCGCGGGCAACACCATCGTGCTCTTCGGAATAGAGAAGAACGACAAGGAGATCCCCGATTATCCCTCCACCAGGGCGGGCTTCGATCTAATACACGGATATATTAAGAACAAGGTCATCCTCTCCGCATACGCACTCGGGGCAGGCGGACTGGCGCCCGCGCTCACCAAGTGCGGATTCGGAAACGGATTCGGCGTGGCAGTAAACGACGATATTTCGGCAGAGGCCCTCGTATCTCCCGGATACGGATGCATTCTCGCAGAGGTGGCGCCCGGGGCTGAGAAGAGCCTCGAGGGTAACTTCGTTGTAATCGGTAAGGTTACTGACGACGGCAGGTTTACTTATAAGGATACTGTTATCACCCAGGAGGAGGCGCTCAAGGCATGGAGCGAGCCCTTGGAGAAGATATTCCCCTCTAAGGCTACCGACTCGAAGGACGAGGTGAAGGCGGACGTATACCGCGCGGACAGCGTCGTTGTCTGCGGGAACAAGGTGGCGCGCCCCCGCGTATTTATCCCCGTCTTCCCCGGTACCAACTGCGAGTACGACACCGCCAGGGCTTTCGAGAAGGCAGGGGCCGATGTCTCCGTTAAGGTATTTAAGAATCTCACGGCGCAGGACATCGAGGATTCCGTGGCCGTATATGAGAAGGAGATTGCCAAGGCGCAGATCGTGATGTTCCCGGGTGGATTCTCGGCCGGCGACGAGCCCGAGGGTTCCGCCAAGTTCTTTGCAAGCGTCTTTAGAAACGAGAAGCTTAAGGAGTCACTCACCGACCTGCTCGATAACAGGGACGGACTGGTTCTTGGTATTTGCAACGGATTCCAGGCCCTTATAAAGCTCGGACTCGTTCCCTACGGACAGATCAGGGATCAGAGGCCCGACGCGCCCACGCTCACGTATAACACCATCGGCCGACATATCTCGAAGATGGTCTACACTAAGGTTATGTCCAACAAGTCCCCCTGGCTCGCAGGCGCCGAGCTCGGCGGAGTGTACACCGATCCCGCTTCGCACGGAGAGGGCAGGTTCGTGGCACCGAAGGAGTGCCTCGACGAGCTCATCGCAAACGGCCAGGTGGCCACTATGTATGTGAACCCCATGACGGGTTGTCCCACCATGGACGAGGAGTGGAACGTGAACGGCTCCTACATGGCCATCGAGGGAATTACCAGCCCCGACGGCAGGGTTTACGGCAAGATGGCTCATGCCGAGAGAATCGGAGAGTTCGTCGCCGGAAACATCGCCGGAAACCAGGATATGAGGTTGTTTGAGAGCGGAGTAAACTATTTCAAATAATTTACATAAAGACTATTGACAACATATCCGGGTTAGTTTATACTAACTAGCGTAAAAGATAATTTTATATGCACCCTTGATTGGAAGGGTGCATATATTTCAGCTAAGAGTTAGGACAAACTAACCAACCGGCTCATCCGGCCGGACTTTGAGAGAAGGAGGATATGTTCGTGAGTGTAGTTATTATCGGCGGCCATGATCGCATGGTCGGACGCTATAAGCAGATTTGTAAAAAGCACAGTTGCAAGGCGAAGGTCTTCACCCAGATGCCCGGCAATATGAAGGGGCAGATTGGCAGCCCCGACCTCATGGTTCTGTTCACCAGCACCGTATCCCATAAAATGGTTAAATGTGCGCTTGAAGAAGCCCAGAGATCCAACACCGATGTGGTGAGGTGTCACACCTCCAGTGGCACGGCTCTTGAGGAAATCCTCGCGGCGCATGTTCATTAATTAGCTGTATTGCTCATACTCCTTTCCCCCGCCCTTTTGCTCTGGGCGGGGATTTTTTGTGTATGACCCGTTCGCCTCCGGTCCGTAGGATATTTCTTGAATTTTAGGCCGACTTATAGTAGTATAGCGTTGTGTGTTTTCACGGAGGTATGATTATGGATCCTGTAGTGAGGATAGCCGTTGACGCCATGGGAGGCGACAACGCGCCTACGCAGATTGTCAAAGGGGCAGTGGATGCCCTTAATACATCTAGAAGTATAGAGATTATACTCGTCGGTAAGGAAGGCCTTATAAGGGACGAGCTTGCGTCTCTGAATTATCCCGAGGACAGGCTCAGCATCGTTGATGCGCCCGACGTCATTGAGACGGCGGAGCCCCCGGTCCTCGCCATTCGAAAGAAGAAGGAGTCGTCTATGGTCGTGGCGCTTAACATGGTTAAGCACGGCGAGGCTGACGCCTTCGTATCGGCCGGATCTTCCGGAGCCATCCTTGTGGGCGGTCAGTTGATTGTGGGCAAGGCGAAGGGCGTTAAGAGAGCGCCGCTTGCGCCGCTTATCCCCACGGAAGAGGGAGTTTCGCTCCTCATCGACTGCGGCGCCAATGTGGATGCCCGCGCGGAGCATCTGGTTCAGTTCGCCAGGATGGGCTCGCTCTACATGGAATACGTCATGGGAGTGCAGAATCCGAAGGTGGCCATCGTCAATATCGGCATGGAGGAGGAGAAGGGGAACGCCCTCGTCAAGGAGACCTATCCCATGCTTAAGGAGGCGGGAGAGAGCGGAGAGATTAACTTCATCGGCAGCATCGAGGCCAGGGAGATTCCCCATGGATACGCGGATGTGGTCGTTTGTGAGGCTTTCGTCGGAAACGTTATCCTGAAGCTCTACGAGGGAGTGGGAACCACTCTTATCTCCTCCATAAGCTACGCGTTAAAGAGTAATCTCACCGCGTCCATAGGTGGCCTTCTGGCCAAGGGGACGCTTAAGAAGACCCTTAAGAAGTTTGACTCCTCGCAGTACGGTGGGGCGCCGCTTCTGGGACTTAAGGGCCTGGTGGTTAAGGCGCACGGCAGTTCCAATGCCGTTGAGATAAAGAACGCCATCCTCCAGTGTGTAATGTTCACAAGGGAGGATATTAACGGCAAGATCATTGAGGCTTTCGAGGCCTAAATTGCAAGAGAAAAGGAAGGAAACAAATATGGAATTCGATCTTTTAAAGAAGGTTATAGCTCAGGTGCTTAGCGTGGATGCAGAGGAGATTACCCTTGACACCACATTCGAGGGAGACCTCGGCGCGGACTCGCTCGACGTTACGTCCATTATGATCGAGCTCGAGGAGCAGCTGGGAATAGAGATTGGCGACGATGATGTTGATACCGAGAAGATTAAGACGGTAGGCGATGCAGTCGAACTTATAAAGAATGCTAAATCTGCCGGTGAATGATAATTAAAGGCGTCATGCACGGGGCTGTCATTGCATTTGCAGGACAGCCCCGTTTGTAACCATTGTTACGGGTGTTGAGCGGAGGCTTTTGATGAACCGTGAAATAGCGGAATTGCAGGAAAAAATAGGATATAGTTTCAAGGACATCGTCCTTTTGGAGCAGGCGCTTACTCACAGTTCGTTCGCCAACGAGATACACGGGTCCGCCGGAAAGGGTAAGGACAACGAGCGCATGGAGTTCCTGGGCGATGCCGTCCTGGAGATAGTGACCAGCGAGTATCTGTATAAGAAGCATCCGGATTACGACGAGGGCAGGCTCTCCAAGACCAGGGCCAGCATTGTTTGCGAGCCTACGCTGGACATGTGCGCCAGGCAGATTGACCTGAGCGGTTACATCAGGCTCGGTAAGGGCGAAGAGGCCGGCGGCGGCAGGAAGCGCCCGTCGATTGTCTCCGACGCCATGGAGGCCGTGATTGGTGCCATATACCTGGACGGCGGTTTCGAGGTCGCCGAGCGCTATATATACCGGTTTATACTCGATGGAATTGAGGGGAAAAAGCTCTACAAGGACAGTAAGACTGCCCTTCAGGAGATAACCCAGAAGAAGGGGCTCGGCAGCCCCGAATATAAGCTCGCCGGGGAAGAGGGACCCGGGCACGATAAGACCTTCTATGTGGAGCTTTACATAGACGGCAGGAAGATATGCACGGGGAGCGGGCATTCCAAGAAGGCGGCGGAGAAACATGCCGCGCTGGAAACACTAAAAATATTGGATTCGGAGTGGGAAGATGTATCTTAAACGTATTGAACTCGCTGGATTTAAGTCCTTCGCGGGCAAGAGCGTATTTGAATTTCATAACGGTATTACGGGCATTGTGGGCCCCAACGGCAGCGGTAAGAGCAATGTGGCCGATGCGGTGAGATGGGTGCTCGGCGAGCAGAAGGTAAAGCAGCTTCGAAGCGCGTCTATGCAGGACGTTATCTTCGCGGGCACAGAGGCCAGAAAGCCCCTCAGCTACGCATATGTGGCCATTACGCTCGATAATTCCGATCATTCGCTCGACACCGACTATACTGAGGTTACGGTGGCCAGAAGGATATACAGGTCCGGAGAGAGCGAGTATCTGATAAACGGAACCTCCTGCAGACTAAAGGACGTACAGGAGCTTTTTTATGATACCGGAATCGGTAAGGAGGGATACTCCATTATCGGTCAGGGCCAGATTGACAAGATTCTGAGCGGTAAGCCCGAGGACAGGCGAGAGCTGTTCGACGAGGCCGCCGGAATCGTCAAGTATAAGCGCCGCAAGGCTGCCGCTCAGAAGAAGCTGGAGAGCCACAGGGACAACCTCCTTCGCGTGGGTGACATAATTAACGAGCTCGAGAGGGAGCTCACGCCCCTTAAGGAGCAGTCCGAGACGGCGAAAATATACCTTTCCAAGAAGGAAGAGCTTAAGAATCTGGACATCCACTATTACATACGCAGGGTGGACGAGCTCAAGGCCCAGATGGAGTCCATCACGGAGAAGGAGAAGAACCTCGAGGCTGAGGCTGAAGACACCGAGAAGCAGCTGGAGGCCCTGAAGAAGGACTTTGAGAAGTCCGAGAAGGATAGGGAAGAGGTTGAGGCGCTCATCGAGAAAACCCGCGAGGATAAGAACCGTGCGGCCCAGCAGAAGACCGCCCTCATTCACGAGATTGACCTCCTTAATGAGCAGATAAAGAACGCGGATGCCAGCGCGGAGCGTTTCGTGCAGCGCATGGACAAGCTCAGTGCCGAGAAGGAAGAGCGCACCGCGCAGAAGACTCGTGCTAACGAGGAGTTCGAGAAGAACGAGAAGACCCTCTACGAGACGGTAAACACGCTTAACGGCATCAGGCAGGAGCTTGATGAAATCAAGAAGCAGAGCAGCGAGACCACCGAGAAGATAGAGGCAGGAAAGAGGCAGATCCTCGAGATAACCGAGCAGAGGACCCACATCGAGGCCGACAGGGAGAGGCTTAAGACCATCGGTGAACAGACTGAGTCTGAGAAGCAAAAGCTCGTCTACCGCAAGGAGCAGGTGAATGAGGATTCGAAGGAGCTGAAGGAACTCATAGAGCTGAAGCGCCGTGAGGAGGAAGAGGCAAAGGCCGTTCTCTCCAAACACCTTAAGGGCAGGGACAATCTCTTCCGCACCCTGAACGAGCTCGGCGACAGGCGTAATCTTCTGAACGACCGTGCGGCCACGCTGAACGACGAAAAGATAAAGGCTGCGTCCCGGCTCGAGTCGCTAAACAACATGGCCGAACGCTACGAGGGTTACTCTCAGAGCGTTAAGCAGGTCATGAGCCGCAAGAAGGCCAACAGCGGCATACTCGGCGTAGTGGCAGATATCATCGAGGTGGACAAGAAGTACGAGACCGCCATCGAGACGGCCCTGGGCGGAAACATCCGAAACATCGTCACCGACGACGAGGACACCGCCAGGGACATGATAGAGTATCTTAAGAAGAATAAGTACGGAAGGGCCACGTTCCTCCCCCTCACCAGCGTCAGGAAGAGAAACGACGAGAAGGAGAGGGAGGTCCTCGGGGAGAAGGGCGTAATCGACCTGGCCC
The DNA here is from genome assembly GCA_024681495.1 of Eubacterium sp. GTDB lineage: Bacteria > Bacillota > Clostridia > Lachnospirales > Lachnospiraceae > RUG14243. The sequence continues at coordinate 6,016 of JAILAS010000186.1, forward strand.
CCAGGCTCGTTAAGGCACAGAAGAAGTACGACAACGTCATATCATTTCTGCTAGGCCAGATCATCGTGGTCGACACCGTTGATAACGCGCTTGCCCTCGCCAGGAGGCACGACTACTCGCTCAGGATGGTCACGCTCTCAGGTGAGCTGCTTTCGCCGGGCGGTTCCATTACCGGCGGTGCGTTCAAGGGAAGCGGAAACCTGCTCGGACGTCGCAGGGAAATCGAGGAGCTCGAGGAGAAAATCCGTAAGCTTACCGACGATAAGAAGGAAGTGGACGATGAGCTCAGGGAGATACACGACAGGCGCGCCGAGATCCGTGGCCGCAGAGACGACATCCAGGACGATATCAAGGCCGCTGAGATTGCGCTGAACGAGGTCAAATCCGAGATTGCCCGCATGGAGCGCGACATAGAGGACAAGGAAGAGGAGCTCGGGCTCATCGACCGCGAGTTCATCAAGATAGAGGAGTACATGGTGACCCTTGAGAAGGAGGGATCGGACGTCAATGCGGCATCCGAGGATGCGGACGTACGCTGCGAGGAAATCGCTAGGGAGAACGCATTGCTCATCGATTCGCTCTCAGAGGTTTCCGAAAAGACCAACAGGCTCGAGGAGGACATGAGGCGTATCCTCCAGGAGGAGGCCGCGCTCCGCGAGAAGAGGGACTTCTCCCGCCAGGATTTGGAGCGAGTCGAGAAGGAAATCGAAAAGCTCGCCGAGGAAGAGGCCGAACTCACCAGGACGAGGGACGAAGCCAAGGGCTCTTCCGAGGAGAAGAAGGAGCAGATTGAGACCATAAAGAAGACCATCGAGGACTTCGAGAAGGCGGATGCCGACTTCGACAAGGCCATTGAAGAGGCTGTGGCGAAGAAGGAGGCCATGAGTGGTTCACATAACGCATACATGGAGAAGCGCGAGGACCTGATTAGGAAGGGAGGCGAGCTCGAGAAAGAGGGCGAGCGACTCAACCACCAGATGGAGGCAGCGCGCGAGAAGACCGACCGCCAGCATGCATACATGTGGGAGGAGTACGAGCTCACATATCACAATGCCAGGGAGCTTATAGGCGAGGACGAAAAGACCCCCGAGAACCTCGAGGCATCCACCCGCAGGCTCCGCGACGACATAAAGGCGCTGGGCGTCGTAAACGTAAACGCCATCGAGGAGTACCGCGAGGTTTCCGAGCGGCACGCATTCCTGACCACCCAGCGCGACGACATCGAGAAGGCTAAGGAGAACCTCATAACCGTAATCAACGACCTCGATACCGGCATGCGCAAGCAGTTCGACAGGGAGTTCGACAGGATCCGCAAGGAGTTCCAGAGGGTATTTACCGTCCTCTTCGGAGGAGGAAAGGGTAACCTCGAGCTGGTCGAGGGCGAAGACCTCCTCGAGGCCGGCATCGAGATAAACGCTCAGCCGCCCGGCAAGAAGCTCCAGAACATGATGCAGCTGTCCGGTGGCGAGAAGGCGCTTGTTGCGATAAGCCTGCTCTTTGCCATCCAGAATTTGAAACCCTCGCCCTTCTGCCTCCTCGACGAGATCGAGGCCGCGCTGGACGAGCCCAACGTAGACAGATTTGCCAAGTATCTTAGAAAGCTCTCGGTGAACACGCAGTTCATCGTAATCACGCACAGGCGAGGCACGATGAATTCGGCCGACCGGCTCTATGGCATCACCATGCAGGAGAAGGGCGTGTCGGTTCAGGTGTCGGTGAACCTCGTGGAGGATTCGCTGGACGAGGAGAGCGCATAAGGGAGAAGCCATGGAAGAAGAGATTCTCGAAAACAGCATACA
>JAILAS010000191.1 GCA_024681495.1 Eubacterium sp.
GTGCGCGAACTGGCAGTTGCACCCGCCGATGACCTGCACCTTGTCAACTATCTTATATGCCTGCTCCTGGAGGCGCTTCTGCACGTCCTCGGAGATGGTGAGCATGGGTGCCGAGCAGAAGGAGTCTCCGGTGTGAACGCCCATGGGGTCGATGTTCTCGATGTAGCAGACGGTGATCATCTGGCCCTTGGAGTCACGAACCACCTCGAGCTCGAGCTCCTCCCAGCCGATAACCGACTCCTCCACGAGCACCTGATGCACGAGGGATGCGTCCAGGCCTCGCGCACAGACGGTGCGCAGCTCGTCCACATTGTACACGAGTCCGCCGCCGGTGCCGCCCATGGTGTATGCGGGGCGCAGTACCACGGGGTATCCCAGCCTCGACGCGATCTCCACAGCCTCGTCGACGCTGTATGCCACCTGGCTGCGGGCCATCTCGATGCCCAGCTCGTCCATGGTCTTCTTGAACTCGATCCTGTCCTCACCGCGCTCGATCGCATCCACCTGCACACCGATTACCTTCACGCCGTACTTGTCGAGGATGCCTTTCTCTGCCAGCTCCGAGCAAAGGTTCAATCCGGACTGACCGCCCAGATTGGGGAGCAATGCGTCGGGACGCTCCTTGTCGATGATCTGCTCGAGCCTGGTCGCGTTCAGCGGCTCGATATATGTAACATCCGCCGTCGCGGTATCGGTCATGATGGTTGCGGGGTTCGAATTGACCAGGATTATCTCGTAGCCGAGCTTCCTGAGCGCCTTGCACGCCTGGGTTCCCGAATAATCGAATTCGCACGCCTGCCCGATGACGATGGGGCCTGAGCCGATAATCAATATACGATGGATGTCTTCTCTTTTCATGGATAACTCCTTTCAACTTTTCGAAGTTGCTTCTGCCTACTGCTCAAATTGTCTTATTTTACCATAAATGGAGATAGCACGCCACCACATATTAATCTGCGGAATACCACTCGCCCGTGGACTCGTCGTATGCGTACAACGCGTCGTTATACTCGTCGTAGTAATAGGTAGTACCCGTCTGGTCGTCGTAGAGGTAGAGAGTGTCTCCCTCGTACATGTACCACAGCTGCATGTCGTAGTCGTACACCCAGTCGTCCGAGCATACCTCGCCCGTCGATCCGTAATCGTCATAGCCGGGGTCGTCTCCGTAGCCGTCACCCGGTCCGCCTCCGAAGTCATCGCCGTATCCCATATCGCCCTCGGGACCGAATCCGGAATCGAAGTCGTAGTCGTATCCGTACTCGCTCTCGCCGCCGTTGCTGATGTTGCTGCCGAACTCGCTCTCGTAGTCGGCCCAGCCGTCCCAGCTGTCCTCGAAGTCGCCGTAGTCGTAGTAGTCGTCGTTGCCGGACGCGGAGACGAATCCCTCGAGCCAGCTGATGTACTCTTCGTCCAAGCCTATGCCGGAGTAGACGGTCTTAAGCTGGCTGTAGAACTCGGAGTCGCCATAGGGGAGGGAGACAGCCAAACCGGTGAGCTCATTGGTGTCCGAAGAGTGGCCGTAGTATGCCACGCAGGCCTTCAGAGCGGAGACCAGAGTCTTGGCCTCGTCGCTGTCGGAGTCCACGTCCTCGATGAGCGCCAGCATGTCGCTTATGTAGTAGTCGGCAATGGTTACGTCGCTCTCGTCTGATGTCCATGAGTCGAAGAAGCTGCGGCCCTTGGACTTGTGGTTTCGGCTGTAGTTGGTGTTAAAGAGCGAGTCCTCGTTCTGATATGCGTAGGTGGTCCACGCCGAGTAGAGGTCCTTTATGGTGGACTCGTTGAAAAGGCTCATGCAGACGGAATCGCCGTCCGAGCTGCTCGCGTTCGTGGAGACCACGTCGTCGACGATGGTCTGCCCCAGCAGGGGAGTGGACGTGCCCGGGTCTGCCTCGAGCTGCTTAAGCCATCCGGTGTAGCTCCATCCCAGGCCGGACTCGAAATCCTCCGAGAGGAGCGTGTAGGTGCAATACGGCGAGAGCGCGTAGCACGTCTCCAGACTCGCCATGATGCAGCAGTCCATTCCGATGATATCGAAGGTTATGCCCGAATTGGCGGCGAATGCGTCCGCCATCTCAGCTATGGTAAGACAGGAGTCCTCGGACTGCCACTGGTCGTAGCCGAAGCCGTAGACCGGGCCGCCGCCGTGGTTCCAGAACACGAAGATGTACCTCTCCGCCGGGTAGTTGGACCCGCAGTATCCGATGAACTCGGAGAGGGTGTCCGTGGCCGTGCAGTCGAGCTGGCCGAGGTCGTCGCGCACGAGCTTGAGCTCGCCGTCCTCCACCTTGTAAGTCTGGGCCGTGTCGGATGCAATGTCGTACTTCTGCCACTTCTTCGTGCCCATGGTCTGAATGATGACATTCACATTGTCACCCGCGCCGGAATCGAGCATCTCGGAGATGTCCTCCGTGGCCTGGCCGTACTCCGACTCCAGGTCGGAGCCGTTCATGTAGATCATGACTGTGGCGGACTTCGCGTCCGTGCCGACCGAGACCGTGCTGACGTCGCCCGAAGATACGCCGGTGCCGTCGCTCTCCACGTCGGTGCCGGTGGTAGTCTTCTCGTCCTCTTCGTCGTCGGGGAGGATCATGAGGATTATAAACAGCACTCCAAGCACCGCCAGTCCCCTGACCAAAATCTTCTTAAACAATCCCGGTTTCCTGTTTCCATTTTCCATTTCTTTCTTCTCTCCTGATCTGTTTTTGCGCCGGGCGCCCGGCGCTTCCGGCATTATGTAAACCGCATCCGACTTTCTATCCCTCTGCAATGAATCCCGCCTGTTTGGGCTGAATTCGGCCTATTCATACTCCACCGGGTCCGTCAATCCGTTCGCCTCAAACGCCTTAAGCCTGTCCCTGCAGGTGCCGCAGACGCCGCACGCCTTCTCGCCGCCCTCGTAGCAGCTCCACGTGAGCTCGAACGGAACGCCGATCTTCGCTCCTACCTCTACCACCTTCGCCTTCGGCGAGTCGATGAAAGGCGCCACTACCCTGAGCGCGTTGCCGCTGCCGATGTAGATGGCGTCGGAAATGGCCTTGTTGAAGGCCGAGCTGGTGTCGGGGTACGCATTGCCGGCCGCATCGTCCGCGTGCGCCCCGTAGTAGATTTCCTCGCAGCCGTAGCTGAGCGCAATCGAGGCGGCCGACGACAGAAACAATCCGTTCCTGTAGGGCACGTAGGTGTTCACGGGCTTCCCGTCCGTCTCCTTAAGCTGCTCGGAGTAGTCCTCGTGCGGGATCTCCCTGTCGGCGCCCTCGAGCAGCGTGCAATCGCTGTTCTTGAAGATTTCCCCCAGATCCAGGGTGAGGCGCTTGACGCCGTAAAAATCGGCCACCCGCTCGGAGGCCTCCATCTCCTTCTTATGCTTTTGTCCGTAATAAACCGAGAGCGCGAGGACCTCCCCGGCTCCGTACTTCTCCACGGCCATGCCCAGGCAGACTGAACTGTCGAGGCCGCCGCTGAATAAAACCAGTGCTTTCATAGTAAATTATCCTTTTTTATTGTTATTCCGCGAATATTATACCAACGGGCCGGCGGGTTGTGAAGGGCGCGGGCGCTGGTTGACATAACGCCCCTGCCGGGCCGAAAGTGGACTAAAAGCAGGTTCGCGGGGTAGTTTAGTCCACTTTTCGGGAAATCGTCGCGCCGGAGTAGGTTAACATAACGCCGCCGCCTGGAGAAAAGTGGACTAAAAG
>JAILAS010000009.1 GCA_024681495.1 Eubacterium sp.
CCTCGGATTCGACAGGTATCCGTTCGGATATTACGCCGAGGACCTCGACGAGCAATACATGGAAAACGTAAAGCAGCTTTTGACCACGGGAGAGCGGTCTCAGAAGTACCTCTACTCCTATTCAGAGTCCGGAGCCCACACGACGGCGGCTGTCGCCATTAAGGATTCCGCCGGAGAAATCGTCGGAATGCTCTGCGTTGAAAAGCCCATGTCTATCCTCGATTCAGCACAGAAGGCGTACCTTACCACCGTGATTGTTATCGGTATTCTGGTGGCTTTGGCCGCAATCGTTCTTTTCATATTCATGCTTCGTAGAATCCTCATAAGGCCCCTTATCGAAATTACCGATGAGGCTGAGCGTTTCGCCGAGGGTGGCAAGGAGCCCGTCGAGAATCTTAAGGCCGCTCAGGCAAATAACGAAATAGGAGTCCTGGCCACATCCATTCAGAAGATGGAGCTGGACATTAAGAATTACATAGAGAACCTCACGAAGGTGACGGCAGAGAAGGAGCGCATCGGCGCCGAGCTTAACGTCGCCACCCAGATTCAGGCCGACATGCTGCCCAGAATCTTCCCGGCATTCCCCGAAAGGGACGAGTTCGACATCTACGCCACCATGACACCCGCTAAGGAGGTGGGAGGTGACTTCTACGACTTCTTCATGGTAGACGACGATCATCTCGCCATGGTCATGGCCGACGTGTCAGGCAAGGGAGTTCCCGCGGCGCTGTTCATGGTGATTGCGAAGACTCTCATAAAGAACCTGTCGCAGTCCAATAAGAACTACTCGCCGGCTGAGGTGCTCGCGGAGGTAAACAATCAGCTCTGCGAGGGTAACGACGCCGAGCTCTTCGTTACGGTATGGCTGGCCATACTCGAGATTTCCACGGGTAAGGGAATGGCTGCGAACGCAGGACACGAGCATCCCGCCATCAAGAGGGCGGGCGGAGAGTATGAGCTCATCGTCTACAAACACTCGCCCGCAGTAGCCACTATGGAGGGCCTCCCCTTCAGGGAGCACGAGTTCGAGATGCACAAGGGCGACAGCCTCTTCGTATACACCGATGGCGTGACGGAGGCCACGAATGCCAACGACGAGCTCTTCGGAAACGATCGTCTGGTCGGCGCGCTTAATAAGAATCCCGACGCAGATCCGGTAGAGCTTTTGAATAACGTGAAGGACAGCATTGACGAGTTTGTGGCCGAGGCGCCGCAGTTCGACGACATCACGATGCTCTGCCTGGAATACGGTGTGGACAGATAACGGAATAAAGAGTGATATAAGCTGAGCCGGCGGATTACCGCCGGCTCTTTCTATGCTTTGTGAATGAATTCCAGAATTTCGTCGTAGAAGATGTCAGCGGCCTCGTTTGCCCCCTGCCTCCTCCTTACAATGTAGAGGGGAATCTTCTCAGTGGTATCGAGCTTTCGATATCCCTTCAGGTCGAAGTACCTGCTCCACGGATGGAAGATGAAGCAGCCGCGCCCGCTTTTTATGGCCGAGAGTATGGAGTCGTGGTTCGGCAGAAGCTCCAGCTCGGGGTAGTAGTCGTTAGAGTGGCAGTGATAGAGCGCCGACTCGCGGATGCTCTCGAGGGAGTCATTCTCCAGCATGTAGAAGGGCTGCCCGTTGAAGTCGGATAGCTTAAGGTCCTCCTTTCCGGCCACGGGATTTTTCTCCGAGTACAGCACGGAGCCATAGCAGATGTTGAAGAGGTTCTCCTCGTATGTCTTGCGGTTCTTGGGCAGGAGCCTCTCGAAGTGCAGCATGATGTCGATCTTCTTGGACCTTAGCCTCGGCATGAGGCGCTGCAGCGGATAGTTTTCGAAGATAATCTTCACATTCGGATATCTTTGGGCCCACGAGTCCAAAAATTCCGTGATGTGCGGCGCTATCTCCACGCCTTCCACCACGCCGACGTGGACGTCTCCGACCTGCATCCCCTCCTCGGCGGCAATGCGCTCCGCCGCCTGCTCGAGCTCCAGGGTGTGCCTCATAAAGATTTCCTTATATACCTCTCCCGCGTGCGTGAGCCGCAGTGAGTTCTTTTTGCTCCGGTCGAAGAGCTTAACCCCCAGCTCCTTTTCCAGGGACGCAATCTGCAGCGACAGCGCGGGCTGCGTGATGTAGAGCTTATTGGCGGCCTTCGTGAAGTTCATTTCCTTCGCCGCCTCGATAAAGTATCTGATCTGCGTGGTATTCATTTGCTCTCCCCCTATCGGTCACGACATAAGCAATCGCTTATATCATAGCTTTGATATAACTCATTTGTCAATACGCGACTATGGCGAATACAATAGCTGTAGAGATAAATACGGATTAAGGCGCATCGCGCATCGAGGAGGAGTTATGGAAAACAAATTGACATCCGCAGAGAAAATAAAGTCCCTGTTCTTCGACGGGATGGTGCTGGCGGTCGGTGGATTCGCGAGCACGGGAGTCCCCAGGCAGCTCATCGAGCTGGTCATTGAGAGCGGCGTTAAGGACATCACGCTCATATCCAACGACCCGGGTGATGTAAATCTTGCACAGGGAAGATTTTATGCAGAAAGAATCGTCAAAAAGGCCATTCATTCCCACGTGGGACTGAATCCTGACTTCACCAAAGCGGTGGAGGAGGACGGCGTGGAGTACCAGCTTTTCCCCCAGGGAAACCTGGTCGAGAAGATAAGGTGCGGCGGAATCGGCGCGGGAGGCATTCTCCTGGACACCGGAATCGGCACCGATCCTATGGTGGAGGACGGCAAGCAGCGCGTCACCATCAACGGCAAGGAGTATCTGGTTGAGGAGGCCATCCGGGCTGACATTGCCCTCGTGAGAGGGCGCATGTGCGACACCTTCGGAAACATGACCTACCACGGCACCATGGCAAACTACAATCCGGTTATCGCTATGTGTGGAGACATAACAATTGCGGAGGCGGACTTCATCTGCGATGTCGGCGAGATTCAGCCGGACTTCGTCACCACGCAGGGCATTTTCATTGATTACGTATTGGACACCGAGAGGAGGTATATGTGATATGGCAGGAGAGAAGAGAGGCGTAAACCATGGAACGGGAAAGATGTTCGAGGACAGACACGCCATAGCCAGGCGCATTGCGAAGTTCTTCGTTCCCGGAGACATCATAAACCTCGGTGTGGGCGCACCCCTTCTGGTGGGTGATTATATCGAAGACGGTGTAAGAGTACACTGTGAGAACGGTTGCATAGGGTGTGGACCCCTTGTAGACGTGGAAAATGACGCCCCCAACGTCAACCACGAATATTATATAAACGCCGGTTCCCAACCATTTAACCCCCTTCCCGGCGCACTGTTTTTTGATTCGGCTACATCCTATGCTATTATTCGCAGCCGAAAGCTTAAGGCCACGGTCCTCGGATGCTTCGAGGTGGCCGAAAACGGCGACATGTCGAACTGGTACAGCCCCGGAAAGATCTCCGGAATGGGCGGGGCCATGGATCTGTGCAAGGCACCCATGGTGGTGGTCGCCACCTCCCAGTGCGACAAGAAGGGCAATTCGAAGCTGGTGAAGAAATGCACATTGCCTCTCACCTGCAGCAGGAAAATATCTTTCGTCGTCACCGAGATGGGAGTCTATGAGTTTAAAGACGGAAAGATGTATCTGAATGAAATCCGCGAGGGATACACGATTGACGATATACGGGAGCACACGGATGCTGACTTCGTCGTATCGGAAGACCTGAAAGAAGGTGTGGTGTATTGACGCGGTCGTCCCATTGGGGCAATATAATATATAAGGGGTGCCGGCGCCTTGGTGCGCCGGCAATTTTTTGCAGATAGGTTAAAGTTGTGTCAAAATTGATTGTGGATTATACTTTATAGGGCATATCAATTTATCTGGAGTGAGTTTAGGAGGGAGAATTGGTTTACATAATCGCGAACAGGAACGCCCGTAAGGGAACTAAAAAAGGCAATGCTGCCGAGCTTTTGACCGCGTTAGACGCCCGGAATATCGAGTATGATGTTCGGTATACAGAGTATGCCGGGCATGCCAAGGAGCTGGCCCGGGAGATTTCATCGCTCCCCGGCGAGAAGAGGCTCATCGTCATGGGTGGCGACGGCACGGTTAACGAGGCCATAAACGGAATTGTGGACTTCGATAACACCCTGTTCGGGTACGTGCCGCTGGGATCCGGGGACGATCTGGCGCGGGGGCTCAACATTAAGATGAGCGCCCTCGAGCGCCTCCTTTTGGTCTCGCAGACAGATGAGGTTACGCCCATGGACCTCGGCGAGCTCATAATTGTCGACGGCAGCAGGGCGGAAGGGACCATCGAGGCAGAATACCGCTCGGTGGACGGATGCTCCGACGAAGATGAGGACACGGCCTCGACCGGAAGGCTTTATGCCGTGAGCGCCGGAATAGGCATTGACGCCCTGGTGTGCAAGCAGGTCAATTCTTCGGCTTTAAAGAAGTTTCTCAATAAGTTTGGGCTCGGATCGCTTTCGTACGGGCTGCTGACCGTGAAGAATCTGTTTACCATGAGGAGCGCGAACGGCAGGATTGTGTATTCAACCGGCGGCAGGAGCGACGACTCGCCGGGGGCCGGCTCTAATTCCCCGATTAATATGGGAATCACTCCAATGGTCGTTCCCATAAAGAAGATGATATTCACAGCCGTTATGAATCATCCGTGCGAGGGCGGTGGAGTGCCTATGGCGCCGTTCGCCGACGCGTTCGACGGCAGGCTCTCGGTGTGCTGCGTGGGCAACGTGTCGCGCCTGCACGCGTTCTTCTGCTTTCCGCTCCTTCTTATCGGAAAGCATAAGATAATCAAGTCGTTTAGGCTCTTTAACGCGTCCCGGATAGAAATCGGCATAGACGAGCCCATGGTGGTGCATACGGACGGCGAGTACTGCGGAACAGCCCGGGCGGTTCGCTTCAGGGCCCATCCCGGAATACTGAAGATGCTGGGGTGATGTGAGCTGGTGATAAATCCATATCGTAGAGACATAATCTGAATCTTAGATTGTAATTCACATTGTTGAACATGAACGGGATTGCCGGAGATTTTCCGGCAATCTTATTTTTTTGAAAAAAAGTGTTGACATCAAATGATATATCGTGTTAAATATAATTGCGTCAAATTGATTTAGGATAACCGGAAAGGAGTGACGTAATGGATAAGAAATATTGCGATGCGATGAAGTTGTCGAATCAGCTGTGTTTCCCGCTGTATGCAGCAGCGCGTAGCGTCACGAGCGAATACACACCCTATCTTAAACCGCTGGGGCTTACCTACACCCAGTACCTGGTCTTCCTGGTTCTCTGGGAGAAGGATGGTATTCCTGTCGGCGAAATCTGTTCCAGGCTGATGCTTGACAACGGAACGGTTTCTCCCCTTCTTAAAAAGATGGAGAAGGCGGGATATGTTAGCAGGACCAGGAGCGATAAGGACGATAGGGTTGTGGTTATTTCCCTCACGGACGAGGGAAAGCAGATGCAGGAAAAGGCGAAGGAGATTCCCTTTAAGGTTGGTGGTTGCGTGAATCTTTCGCCGGAAAAGGGCAGGCAGTTGTACGAGCTTTTGTACGAACTGCTTGGTAAAACCACCGGAGACAATATTGACGGAAAGTAAGATACAGACTAACGGAGGTAACATCATGAGTAACGTATTAGTAGCATTTTTTTCAGCGAGCGGAGTGACAGCGGAGGTAGCAAAGTCCATAGCAGCAGGAGAGAACGCAGATCTCTTTGAGATCAGGCCGGTAGAGCCTTACACTGCGGCGGATCTCGACTGGACCAATAAGGAGTCCCGCAGCACGGTGGAGATGTCCGATCCCGACTGCAGGCCCGCAGTGGCTGAGAAGGTCGCAGACATGGATAAGTACGACGCTGTTTTCGTGGGATTCCCAATCTGGTGGCAGCGCGAGCCCAGCGTGGTCGACACCTTCCTTGACAGCTATGACTTCAAGGGAAAGACGATCATTCCCTTCTGCACATCCGGAGGAAATGGTATCGGAAATACGGCCGAGCGCATCAGCGGTATTGTCGGCGAGGGCGTCAAGGTGGATACCGGAAAGAGGCTCGGCGGAGAGATAAGCGAGTCGGATCTTAAGCTCTGGATGGAAGGACTTGGCATTTAAAAGGCCCGGGTTGGGCATTAGAACTTGATTTTTGATTTACTATAAAGACGAACAGGAGGTTACGCCTATGAAATCATATGATGTAATTTTTATCGGAAGCGGACACTCGTGCTGGCACGGCGCGTTGATACTTAAAATGGCAGGAAAGAGCGTTGCGCTCGTAGAGCGCGATCTCCTTGGAGGCACCTGCACCAACTATGGCTGCGATGCCAAGATTCTTCTGGATTCACCGATAGAGCTTAAAGAGGCTCTCGAGCGCTACGAAGGAATCGGACTTGCGCAGAAGGCCGAGGTGGACTGGAAGAGCCTCATGCAATATAAGAAGGGATTGATCGGAGGAATGCCCGATGCTCTGTCCGGAATGTTTGACAGCATGGGCTTCGACGTTATACGTGGGGCTGCGAAGTTTGTCGACAGCAGCACCATCGAGGTGGCCGGAGAGCAGTATAAGGCGAAGAAGTTCGTCATCGGCACCGGTCAGACCTACGTTCCCATGGACGTTCCCGGCAAGGAATTCATGCACGATTCCAGGGAGTTTCTGGATTTAGATGAGATTCCCGACCACGTGACCTTTATCGGCGGCGGCATCATCTCTATGGAGTTCGCATCGATTTGCCTGAGCCTTGGCAAGCAGGTGGACGTTATAACCCACGGCTCAAAGGTTTTGTCAGCTTATCCGCAGAAGTACGTGAAAAACGTGGTGGACAGGATGAAGTCGATGGGCGCCAATATCTGCTTTAATACCGAATTGACGGCCATCGAGGAGATCCCCGGCGGCAGGTACAATGTGAAGTGTGCCAATGACGTCAGCATCGAGACGGATTATGTGCTCGTTGCAGTCGGACGGAAGGCGAACGCCGAAGGCATGAACCTCGAGGGCATAGGCGTCGACTACTCGGATCGGGGTATTCGCGTGGATGGCCACATGCGTACCGCTGTGAAGAATATCTATGCATCCGGAGACGTGGTAGATAAGTCCATCCCCAAGCTTACACCTACGGCTGAGTTCGAGTCGAATTACATCGCGATGGATATTCTCAATCCCTTCAACAAGGCGATAGACTATCCGCCCATCCCGAACCTGGTGTTCACTCTGCCGCGCATTGCGCAGGTGGGCGTGGACGTGGATAAGGCGCTGGCATCCGCGGAGTATCGTGTCGAAGAGGTGCCCATCGGCGAGACCATGGTTTGGCTTAATAAGGCCAATAAGGACGAGCACATCACCTACGTGTTCGACCGCAGCAATCATCTGGTAGGTGCGGCAGTGTACGGAGACGAGGCCGGCAGCTACATCGACGTGCTGACCCTGATTATAAACCGTAAGATGGGCGTGAAGGAGCTGAGCAAGATGATTTTCGCCTTCCCGACCCCTACCTATGGACTGATATCTTCGCTGATACCCATGTTCCTGAAGAAAAACTGATATGAGCCTGTCACCTGAGGGGTGGCAGGTTTTTTTATGCATATAGAAAACGTATATTTCTGTACGACTTTACACAGATTTTACATTGTGCACCTCAGAGGTTTTACACTCGTGTTTTATCATGATGTAAAAAAGACTATGAGGTGAAACAAGTGGATATTTTTGGTGTTTTGACAATGATCGGCGGGCTGTCCCTCTTTCTGTACGGAATGAGTACGATGGGGGATGGCCTCGTTATGCTTTCGGGAGGTAAGCTCGAGCGCATCCTCGAAAAGCTCACGCAGAACCGGTTTATGGCGCTGCTTCTGGGAGCGCTTGTTACGGCGGTAATCCAGTCGTCATCGGCCACCACTGTAATGGTCGTGGGTTTCGTCAATTCCGGCATCATGAAGCTCACTCAGGCGGTGGGCATCATAATGGGTGCCAATATCGGTACCACCATCACGTCCTGGATTCTCTCGCTGACAGGTATCAGCGGAGACAACGTTCTGATAAGCCTGCTTAAACCCAGCTCGTTTTCACCCGTTCTGGCAGCTGTCGGAGTCATCTTCATGATGACGGGGGAAGTGGGCTCTAAGAAAAAGATTGTGGGAAATATACTCCTGGGCTTTGCCGTGCTTATGTTCGGCATGGAGACCATGAGCGATGCCGTCTCCCCACTTAAGGACAATGAGGCATTCACCGGGATGCTTACGGCCTTCTCCAATCCCGTGCTTGGAATGCTGGCGGGCGCCGTTCTCACGGCAGTAATTCAGAGTTCCTCGGCCTCAGTCGGTATCCTGCAGGCGCTGTGTATATCGGGTGCGGTGACCTACGGCACAGCTATCCCCATCATCATGGGACAGAACATCGGCACCTGCGTGACTGCGCTCATATCGTCGGTCGGAGCCAGCAGGAACGCGAAGAGGGCGGCGTTCATCCACCTCTATTTCAATCTGATTGGCACCGTGTTTTTCATGGGCGTCTTCTATACAGTAAATCAGATAGTGAATTTTTCGTTTATGACGGACTACGTCGGAGCTGCCGGGATTGCAGTTATACACAGCCTGTTTAATGTAGGCTGCGCTCTTCTCCTCTTCCCGTTTGCCGACTATCTGGTCAGACTTGCCACATTCACCGTAAAATCGGAGGACGAGGATACGGAAGCTGCGGAACGCCCCGCGGAGCTGGCTGCTCTTGATGAGCGATTTCTGGATACTCCCTCATACGCCATTACTCTTTGCAGGAAGGCCGTAATAAGAATGGCCGAGCATACGAGAGATTCCATCCTTTTGGCCATGGATGTTCAGGCGCAATATGCATCTGAAAAGGTAGCCGAGGTGGAAAGACTCGAGCAGCTGGTGGACGAATACGAGGACTCGGTGGGAACTTATCTGGTGAAGATAGCCGGAAAGGATTTGGGAAAAGAGGACAGCATGATGCTGTCTACGCTCCTGCATGCCATAAGCGATTTCGAGAGGATTTCCGATCACGCGATAAACATTGCGGAGTCGGTGGATGATATGCACTCGAAGGGACTTGCTTTCAGCGGGAAGGGACGCGACGAGCTCAATTCCCTGGAGACCGCTGTGCGTGATATAATGCAGATGACACTTCGTGTCTTCACGGATGAGGATACTGCTATGGCCGAGCATGTCGAACCCCTCGAGGAGGTTATAGATGACCTGGTTATGGAGATTAAACAGAGGCATATCGACAGGCTTAAGAGCGGAGAATGCTCGATGGAGGCCGGAATTGCGCTCGAGGACATAATCACGAATTACGAGAGGGTCTCCGACCATTGCTCGAATATCGCGGCCGCGCTCATAGAGATTCAGTCGGGAGGTCTCGACATGCACCAGTACCTGGACGTGAGGGTGAAGGGGAGCGACCCGCAGTTCCGCGAGGAGTACCTGCGACTTAAGAATGTATATCTTTTGCCCTAGAGAAAGAAGGATGAAATGGCGTTAATCTACATAGTTGAAGACGATCCGAGCATACGCGAGATAGAGATAATGGCTCTTAAGAACAGTAACTATATGGTTCAGGCCTTCGAGAGTGCCACATTGTTCTACAGGAAGATGGAGGATATGATTCCCGACCTGGTGCTTTTGGACATAATGCTCCCGGACGAGGACGGCTACTCCATCGTCAGGAAGCTCCGCGAAAACCCAAAGTCCGCGAAGGTCCCCGTCATCATGATAACCGCGAAGACCGGGGAGATGGACATGGTCAAGGGTCTCGACGACGGGGCCGACGATTACATCCGAAAGCCGTTTTCGGTCATGGAGCTGCTTTCGCGGGTGCGCGCATTGCTCCGACGCTCGATGGAGGAGGAGCCCGGGCAGCTCTCGGTGGGCAGCATTGTGCTCGACGATGAGAGGCATACGGTGTCGGCCGGGGCCGACAATGTGGTGCTGACCTTAAAGGAGTACGAGCTCTTAAGGTATCTTATGATGAACGAGGATATCGTCCTTAAGAGGG
>JAILAS010000023.1 GCA_024681495.1 Eubacterium sp.
ATTGGCTGATATCCGGAAAGGAATGCGCCAACTGGTCCGGGAACAACTGTACCTGCTCCAAGGATCTGAACATCAAAAGCTGTGCCTGCTCCGACAAATTCACGTACAAGGCCAATAACTGTGATAGCACAGGTAATCATCGTTAAGAGCAAGGCCGTGAAGAAGAAGTTCAAGAATGCCGTTAAGAAGATTGGCAAGAAGGTTAGCATCATAAAGGTTAAGAAGTAATTCTGACCCGGTCAAATCGTAATATATGGTAATTATTATCCCCTCCGGAATCGTCTCCGGAGGGGATTTTTCTTGACTTATCGCCCGTTCATGGTAAACTATTGCTTTGGAGAAAGTTTAACGAAGTAAAGAGGTAATGTAGTAACATGAAAAAGAACAATGCGGTCTACCGGCTGCTTTCGCTTATCTGTTTCTGCCTGATTATAGCGGCCTGGTGCATTCTTACGTTCGGAGGAATGGTCTCAGATCTTTTTCTTCCGTCCCCCGTTGCTGTAATTAAGAGGCTGGTCGAGCTCTATAAGGACGGAAGCCTGTGGGCCAACTGCTACGAATCCACCATGAGAGTCCTCATAGGATGGCTTTGGTCGGCGGTGGTAGCGCTCCCCGTAGGAATGATAATGGCGAACTCCAAAAAGTTTTCGGCGTTCATTCAGCCCATCATCGAGTTTGCCAGATACTTGCCCGTAGTGGCATTGGTGCCGCTGACTCTTCTCTATCTTGGAATCGGAGAAACCCAGAAATATACCATAATCTTCCTCGGCACGTTTTTCCAGCTGGTTCTCATGGTCTGTGATACCGTATCCGGCGTGGACAAGAACCTCATAAACGCGGCCAGGACGCTCGGGGCCGGGAAGTGGCAGGTTTATAAGGAAGTCATCTTCCCCGCGGCGCTCCCCGGACTTATGGACGACTTTCGCCTGACCATCGGCTGGGCCTGGACCTACCTGGTGGTAGCTGAGATGGTGGCCGCAGAGAACGGCCTTGGCTATATGATACTGCGCTCCCAGAGGTATCTTGCGACGGACACCATATTCGCGGGACTTATTTTGATCGGTCTTATCGGACTTATCACGGACTTCATTTTCCGTATACTGACCAGGATCGTGGCACCCTGGTTCGAAAGGTTAGGTGATAAGTGATGAGTGTGAGACTGGAGACTAAAAACTTAAACAAGGTATTTCACGGCGCCAAGGGCGATGTTACCGCCATCAGCGACGTCAATCTTACGGTAAACGAGTCTGAGTTCGTTATGATAGTGGGAACCTCCGGATGCGGAAAGACCACGCTGTTGAACATAATTGGCGGCCTGGAGAGGCAGAGCTCCGGCGAGGTCCTCTTGGACGGAAAGAGCGTGGACGGCCCCGGCCCCGAGAGGGGAATGGTGTTCCAGGGATACAGCCTGTTCCCCTGGCTCACAGTCAGGAAGAACATTGAGTTCGGGCTTAAGATGAAGGGCATGAGCGCCTCCGAGCGCGCCGCCGCGGCCGATAAATACATCTCGCTGGTGGGACTCGAGGGATTCGAGGACGCCCTCCCCAAGGAGCTTTCCGGCGGAATGAAGCAGAGGGTGGCGATAGCCAGAACGCTCGCCAACGAGCCCGAGATTCTGCTCATGGACGAGCCCTTCGGAGCACTGGACGCTCAGACCCGCGTGGTTATGCAGGAGCTCTTGTCCAACATAAAGAGGAAGACGAACACCACTATATTGTTCATCACCCACGACATCGATGAGGCCGTACTGCTCGGCGACAGGATATATGTCATGAGCAGGCATCCGGGCACCATCAAGGATGTCATAAAGGTCAATCTCCCCGAGGAGAGGACCCATGAGAGCCTCGTTACTCCGGAGTTTCTGGAGACGAAGAAGCGGATAATGGATATGCTTTGGGCTGACAGCACCGATGCGGCCCTCGGCAGGGATTCATAGACCATATATTGAGAGAAACACCAATTTACACACTTGAAAGGAAAGAAAAAATGAGGAAAAGAATTATTGGCTTTGTAATGGCTACCGTATTGATGCTCGCGCTCGCGGCATGCGGCGGCAGCAGCGCTGGAGAGTCGGGGGCAGCTTCCGGCTCGGCGTCGGGAAGCGCCGCCGAGTCCGGCAATGCGGCTACGGGAGAGCTCACCGACGTGACGATGGCTTTCTGCACATGGACGGGATATGCCCCCATGTTCATCGCCCTCGAGCAGGGCTACTTCGAGGAGGCCGGAATCAACATGGATATCCAGGTCATCGAGGACGAGTCCACCTACGCCAGCCTTATAACGAACGGTCAGATCCAGTTTTTGGCGACCGCTCAGGACCCTAACATAAAGATGTACACCAACGGTGCGACCAGCAGGTACGTTCTCACCATGGATAAGTCCAACGGAGCTGACGGACTGGTGGCCACGGCCGATATTGAAACCCTGGACGATCTCAAGGGAAAGACGGTCGCCCTCGATAAGTCCGCATCTTCCTACTATTTCTTCCTCAAGGCACTGGAGGGAGGCAGCTCCATCACCGAGGACGACATCGACGTTCAGGACATGGGCGACACCACCGAGGCCGGCGTGGCCTTCATGGGCGGCAGAGTGGACGCGGCCATCATGTGGGAGCCCGAGCTCTCCGAGGCACTCGAGTCTGTTGAGGGCGCGCATGCCATCGTGACCAGCGCGGATTATCCCGACACCATTTCCGACAGCCTGGTTGTCAACGCGGCTTACGCCGAGGAGAATCCCGAGATCGTAGAGGCTGTTGAGGAGTGCTGGTATAAGGCGGTCGACTACCTCAACGAGAATCCCGAGGCGGCCTACGAGGACATGGCCAGCGGCTTCGAGGAGGTCAGCGCTGAGGATATCGCCGGTGACGTGGAAGGACTCATCTTCCTCGGTCGCGATGAAAACGCAGCCCTCGAGGACGAGGCCGCGGCTGAGAACATCTACGCGCTCTGTGAGGACATGGCCACCTTCTGGATGGACAAGGGTGAATGCGAGACCAACGATCTTACCGACTACTTCTCGCTCATAAAGTAATTGAAATAAAAATCACACACATACACACAGAAACCTCCCTGCCGGACTCTCCGGCCGGGAGGTTTTTTTTTGCATACGTTTCGCCGTGAGTCCGACGGTGTTTTCGGTTTGCTGCTGCATGCTTTTCGAAAATGATTAATGTAAAAAAAGCAAGCCTTGAAATAACCTTTTTCGGTGTTAAAATTGTTATTGTGGGCAGGATTTGAAAATATCTTCTAATTTTTAAAACATTTCAAAAATATTCATTCTGCCCAAAGGGAGGAAAATATGAAAAAAAGAGTTTTAGCGATGATTATGGCAGGCGCTATGGTGTTTAGCTGCGGCTGCGGCAGTAGCGGTGGCGGAGCGGCCGGGTCGTCGGATGCGTCTTCGGATCCGGCTCCCGCGGCGAGCGCGGATGTATCCGCAGATGTTGCCGAAACGCCCGATATTGAAGGATTTTATATTGCCACTATTAGCGACAGTAACTACGTCTACAGGGACGACTCCGAAGAGGAGCTTAACATGGTTGCTACGTGGGAGGAGTTTTCCCTGGTCAATCCTTCGGACCCCACGGCGTCCGCAGAGGGATCGGGAGCTGCTTTGGCGCTCGAGAGTTATAATGCTTCCGTAAAGGAAAAAATAGATGAGTTTACAGACTCCTACGCCGAGGCTTCGGGCGATGCATACATGGAGGACGCTTACTACACCGCCGAGGATAAGGGCGACGTGGTCCGCTTCGACGATGAGGTCCTGAGTATAAGGGATTATACTTACGAGTTCACTCTCGGCGCGCACGGCATGTACTTCTTTACCGGATATAATTACGATGCGGCTACGGGAGAGGAGATCGGATTGAGCGACGTAATCCCCGATACCGACTCGTTAAAGGAAGCGCTCGCCGCAGCGCTCCTCGAGAAGTACGATTCCGAGTACTTCTACTCGGGAGAGGACGTGGCGACAGACCTTGACGTTTACTTCACGGACGAGTCCGTGGAGCTGAATTTCACCCTCGGCGCATCCGGCATAACATTCTACTTTGCGCCCTATGATATCGCGCCCTATGCCGTGGGAGCTCTCGACGTGACGCTTCCCTATGATTCAAATGTCGTAAATGCCGATTACGCTCCCGAGGATACCGACAGCTACGTGCTTCCCGTCATGCCCAATGCGGAGATGACCATCCCTTCTACGGGAGAGAGTATGATTTGCTATTTTGAGGAGCTTGATTCCGAGTCGGCTACCTACGGCGGAACCGTAATCATCGGAGAGAATAACAACGAGATCGAGTTTGCGGACGGATATGGCGCCGACGCGTACATTGTGCACATGGGCGATAAGGACTTTTTGGCCGTCAATGTGGCCGGTTCGAACGATATTGAGTCGCTCTACGTATACGATCTTTCCGACGGGAAATGCACACAGATAGACACGGGCGATGAAGGATACGGACTCTGCGAGTTCGTGCACACAGATCCCTCCGACTTCCTGATGGGAACCAGGTCGGATATGCTCAGCACTTTCCGTGCCTATGGCATATATGAGTTTGGAGAGGATGGAACATATACCAGGACGTCCAAGTGGTTCTACAATGCGGACGTTTACGGAGAGGATTCTCTGCCGGGTACGCTCACTCTTAAGCAGGACATTACTGCGCAGGTGATTCTCGAAGCGGATTCGGAGGATTCCGACACGCGCACCATTGAGGCCGGCACGGAGCTCACCATCTTCCGCACCGACAATAACAGCGTCGTTGACCTTTTGACCTCTGACGGCACCATCGTAAGGCTCACTGTCGAAGACGGCGAGGATTGTTACCAGACAGTCAACGGCATAGATATAGAGGAACTCTTTGACGGAGTAGTATTTGCAGGATAGAGAAAGGATAAGAAATGGCAAACAGATGTCCCAGTTGCGGTGGTACGCTGAAGTTCGACGTATCATCCCAAAAGCTCATTTGTGAGTATTGTGACAGCGTTTTCGATCCTGAGGCTATAACGGGCATTAAAGGCGCCGGGGAATTTGACAATTCCCCGGAGTCTTTTGACGAGCCCGCGGAAGGACCGGGAGAGAAGACGGGCGAGACGGCAGGAGAGGCCGCAGCCACTGACGAGCAGGCCGAAGGGCCGAAGAAAAAGAATCCCACTGACGACGATTACGAGGAGACCACGATATTCACCTGCCCCAACTGTGGCGGCGAGGTGGCTTCATCCGCACTCGATGCGGTTGACTATTGTAAGTATTGCGGATCCTTTGTCACTCTTAATTCGCGCATCGAAAGGCTGAAAAAGCCCGAACTGATCATGCCGTTCAAGGTGACCAAGGAGCAGTGCCTCGACATCTACGAGACAAAGCTCAGGAAATCCCACTTCGTGCCGTCCGCTCTTAAGAGGGGAGATACCAAAGCGGAGTTTAGACAGATGTACATCCCGTTTTGGGACTACAGCGTCGAGTATCCCGAGGGATTTTCGGTCACTGCTTCCGAGTCGTGGAGTAAGGGTAATTACGACTACGATCGCGAGTATCAGATTGACGCAAAGCTCGATGGTCCGATCAGCAACTGCCTGTTCGATGCGTCGTCCACTCTCGACGACAGGATTTCCAAGTGCATCGGCGACTACGACGAGGATGACATGGTCGAGTACAATCCCTCGTATATGATGGGGTCCTACGGCGACATTGCCGACGTGCCCTCCGAGATTTACGTGGAGGAGGCGTCTAACAGGGGCATTGAGAGCCTCGTCCCCAACATTGGGGGCCAGATTACCGGAGATGGTTTTCGTGATAACTTCCACGATGCGTCCGATGCGGTCGTTTCGTCCGAGGTCAGGGCGCCGAAGAGAAAGGTCACCGAGAGGCTGGCCATGCTTCCCGTGTGGTTTATGACCTACAGAAAGAACGACAGGGTGGCATATTCGGTTATCAACGGACAGACGGGGTCTGTGTTCGCGGAAGTTCCCGTAGATGTTAAGAAATACGTTATATTCTCGCTGATTTTGGCGATTCCGATTTTCGCCGTCCTGGAGATGTTCCTGACGATGCGTCCCACGACGATGCTCGGGGTTGTATGCTTCCTCACGGCGGTCATACTTTGCCTGTATTCCTTCAGTGTCTCCAACGAGATGAGTCTGATAAACAGGGAGGACGACGCCGGCTTTAATTCCGTCTTTAAGCGAAAGAAAAAGAAGGAGGATACCGAAGACGATAAGATGGGGCCCATGGACATAATGCTCCTGGCGCTCATAATCGGAGTCATAGTGTATATAGGAGACTTTTTCCTTTGGCTTGAACTCGATTTCCCGCTCCTTCCGTTCAGGTTTATCTTCGTCGCCATCGCGTTCTTTGCGCTGATCTGTGCGCACGGACTTCTCGAGGGCGATGAGAAGAAAGGATTTTTCAGGGAGACCATGCCCGGAGTCATAGGAATGATTATATCGGTGATCTTCGCGATATACGATCCGGTGAACGACGCTTACTATTATTTAGCCGCTGCCGTTTCCATCATCGGAATCATCGCTTCTTCGATAGGCGCGATGAACAGATATAACCGCAGGCTTACGCACCCGATACCCAGATTTTTCAAGGAAAAGAAAGGAGAAAAATTATGATGAAAAAGATTACATCTGTCTTGACGGTTTTACTCCTTTTTATCTCCGTTTTATGTGTGGGTTCTTCGGCCGAAGTTTCGGCCGCCGATACGGCTCTTACCTATACGAACCGGGAGACGGGCTACAGTGCCATAGTGCTCGATAACGCAGAGCTCCTTTCCGGGACCGAGAGGGAGACCCTGCTTAATGACATGCAGGCGCTTACCGCGTACGGCACTGTGATATTCTCTTCTGACTATGCGGAAGGCTACAGTACCGATGATTACGCCGAGAGCGTGCTCCACAGTTATGTCGATAACGGCGATAGCGGAATGGTCTTCGAGATAGACATGTCCAACAGACAGATTTATATCTATTCCGATGGATATATCTACGATGTTGTAACCTCTTCGTACGCTCTCACTATAACGGATAACGTATACACCTACGCTTCTGAGGGAGATTACTATTCCTGCGCATATAATGCGTTCGATCAGGCCAATTCCCTCCTCATGGGAGGGAAGATTTCCCAGCCCATGAAGCACATAAACAACGCGCTCATGGCCATTGGAATCGCCTTGGCTGTCGTGTTTATTTTCGTGTACGCGACGGGCGCGCCCGGAGACGATACGGTTTCGCGCAAGGTCAAGGTGGACGGAAGCTTCACGAGCCTTGCGGTAATCCCCGGGGCGCTTCACAAGGTCTACAATCCGCCCAGCAGTAGCAGCGGCGGAGGCGGCGGGGGCGGCGGCTTCGGCGGCGGTGGAGGAGGCGGCTCCTCAGGCGGTGGCGGAGGCCATTCGTTCTAACGATACGAGACGGTTAATTGAAGCCGGAGATTCTTATGTTCGATGAAGCCACATCGGCATTGGATAATATAACGCAGAAGCATGTGTCGGAATCGCTGGATAAGATGAAGTGCACCCGATTTCCCCTTTGACAACCTTTTAACCTTCGTTGACATATTTAATATATCGGGGTAAAGTGAATATGTTATTTCTGCAGGATAATGCGGACGGAAATGTTTTCCGGTTTCGGAAAATTCTTTCGGTCCGCGTATTATTGCGGGCCTTTACAGAAGTCCGGCTACTATGCGGACAGGTGACGGGTTTTCATTGCGAGACCTGAATTATATTTATTTGGATAAGGAGACGGTGAAAATGGTTGTAAAAGTAGGAATTAACGGTTTTGGACGTATTGCCAGGGTTATCATGAGAATATTGGAGTCCAGGGATACGGATATTGAGGTTTGCGGAATTAACCTGCGTAATGCCGATATCAAGCGTATGGCTTACATGATGGAGTATGATTCCGTTTTCGGTCGCTTCCAGGGCAGGGTAAGAGCAGGAGAGAATGAGCTCGTTATAAACGGCAAGAAGATAAAGATTTTCTCCGAGGACGATCCCGCCAAGATCGACTGGGCATCCTGCGGAGCCGAGTATATTATCGAGTCCACCGGTAAGTTCACCAGGATGGAGGATTGCCTCAAGCACCTCGAGGGCGGAGCCAAGAAGGTTATTCTTTCCGCTCCCGGTAAGGACGAGGACTTCCCCACATTCGTATACGGTGTAAACAATAAGAAGTACGATCCTTCCATGAAGGTCATTTCCAATGCGTCGTGTACCACTAACTGCCTCGCTCCCCTTACCAAGGTCGTAAACGACTGCTTCGGTATCGAGAAGGCGCTCATGAGTACCATTCATGCATCCACTTCGAAGCAGAAGCCCGTTGACTCAAACGGAGGCAGGGACTGGAGAACCGGTCGTTCAGTATTCAATAACATCATTCCCTCCACCACGGGCGCTGCCAAGGCTGTAGGCAAGGTTATTCCCGAGATCAACGGAAGGATGACCGGTATGAGCTTCAGGGTTCCCACCAATGACATCTCCGTTATCGATCTGACCGCACAGCTTAAGAAGCCCACCACTTATGAGGAAATCTGCGATGCCGTCGAGGAGGCTTCCGAGACCTATATGAAGGGCATAATCGAGTACAATCAGGACGAGATCGTTTCCGGAGATATCCGCGGAAACTATCACACCTGCGTGTTTGATGTGAAGGCGGGCATCATGCTCGACGACACCTTCGTTAAGCTCATCGCATGGTATGACAATGAGTGGGGCTACTCCAACCAGTGCATCGACATGCTTCAGTACATGGCACGCCAGGACGAGAAGGCTGCTGAGAAGAAGAGTAGCAAGAAAGCAGACAGCGCAAAGGCAGATAAGGCAAAGGCTGCCGACGCCAAAAAGGAGTAATGTGAATTGACGGCAATTAGGAATAATGCCATTTGGAAACTGCTCGAACCGGTTAACATAAGACATAAGGAACTTGAGACCTTTTATCAGTCTAAGTATGCCCACTATAAGAGGGTGAGCAGGTGGGTTTGTGCGCTCATAGTCGTTGTAAACCTGCTGTATTTCATAGGCGACTGCTTTGTCGTAAAGGGATTCTCGAACGATACCCTGTTCCCCAGGTGTATCTCGTTCGCGGCGCTTGCGGTTTTTATGTGGGCCTATAAGAAATACCCTTATTACAGGCGGGTTATGCCGTTTTTCTACCTGGTACCGTATGCGGTCATGTGGTCTACCATATGGGCCATGTGGTACCTCCCGAGCACAGGTTCCACGCGTGAGCTCTTCGTGGTACTGCAGTTTGCGTTTATGGCTATTGGCCTGTGCGTGCCTCTGAAGTACGCGGTGGTTTATCATCTGGGATTTTTCCTGAGCCTTGTTGTTTCGCACCTTTTCATACATTATGATTCGTTCTTTATCATACTGACCATGGCCATTCTGGTCTACGTTGTATGTGTAATGATCGAGGTTCCGCTGGAACACTCATATGTGAATTTCTATTTGAATAAGAAGAAGCTGGAGTCCTTGTTTACCACGGACCAGCTCACGCAGGTCTACAATCGTCATCAGCTCGAGAACCTCCTCGATCTGGATGGCACGCTCCTCGATGTGGATGACGATGAAGATGCTGCCACCATAATGCTCGATATCGATCATTTCAAGAACGTAAATGACACTTACGGTCACGATGCGGGCGATAAGGTCCTGGTATTCCTGACCGAGATCCTAAGCAGCTGCATAAGGGACTGCGACTACATCATCCGCTGGGGTGGTGAGGAGTTCGTCGTTATTCTCCACGATGCCGACGAGTCTGCGGCGAGTTTTGTGGCTGAGAGGATAAGGAAGCGCGTGGAGGGGACGAAGAACGAGGTCTGCCCTGTGACCGTTTCCGTGGGTTACACGGTTTACGATCATAAGAATTTCCACGCCTCTGTGGAGCAGGCCGATGCTGCTCTGTATTACGCGAAAAACCACGGCAGAAACCAGATTTGCGCATACTCCGATCTTAAGGCTCTTGCGATAAAGGAAGCGCAGGAGAAGGAGAGGCAGGAGAAGGAAGCGCAGTCCTCGGATATAGCGGACGGGCAGGCGCAGAACGGACAGGATAGTATATAGACATTTACCCGGGCGAATATAAGGCATTGCGAAGGGAGACAACCATGGATAGTAACGCTGCTTCCAGAAAAAAAGTAATCATACGCACGAGCGTAATCGGCATCATTGCCAACCTGTTTCTGGCGGGGTTCAAGGCGTTCGTCGGGCTGGTTTCCGGTTCCATAGCCGTTGTGCTCGACGCCGTAAACAACTTGAGCGATGCGCTTTCGAGCGTGGTAACCATCATTGGTACCGTGCTTGGAAACAAGGCTCCCGATAAGAAGCATCCCATGGGACACGGTCGTACAGAGTATCTGTCACAGATGATAGTGGCGGCCATCGTGCTCTACGCAGGCGCCACATCCCTTATCGAGTCCGTCAAGAAGATAATCGAGCCCACTGAGGCCGATTACTCCACTGTTTCCCTCGTTATCATCGCATCGGCTATCGTGGTTAAGCTCGTACTTGGGTTCTACGTAAAGAAGAAGGGACAGGAGGTCAATTCTGGCGCGCTCATTGCATCCGGCGCGGATGCAGGATTTGACGCCATACTTTCGGCGTCCGTTTTAGCCAGCGCGCTCATATTTATATTCACGGGTATAGGTCTTGAGGCATATGTCGGCGTGATTATATCGATAGTGATTATTAAGTCCGGTATCGAGATGATTCTCGAGGCCGTTGACGATGTGCTCGGAATAAGAGTGGAGTCCGAACTCACCAAGGAGATTAAGAAGATAGTTTCGGAAGAGACGATAGTGAACGGTGCATACGACCTCTTGCTCCACAACTACGGTCCCGACAGGTTCGTAGGTTCGGTTCACGTGGAGGTGGCCGATTACACGCCCGCTTCCGAGATTGACGCCATGACCAGGCGCATTCAGAAGGACGTGCTCGACAGGACGGGGGTCGTCATTACCACGGTGGGGATTTATTCGAAGAACACCGGAGACGACGCGGCCGCGCGCATGGGCAAGGAGATCGAAAAGATCGTCATGAGCCACGACGGCGCGCTGCAGGTTCATGGTTTCTACGTGGATCTGGTGAATAAGACGTCCACCTTCGACGTTGTATTGGATTTCAGGGCAGACCGCAGAGACTTGTACGAGCATATCTGCAACGATATTTCGGAGGCCTACCCCGAATTCGACTTCAATGTCGCTCTGGATGTGGACGTCAGCGACTGACGGCCGGGCGCACTGGGGACGGGTTCAAATTCTATTAACGAGACTTTTTACGAGGCTTCGTCTTACTCTTGTGGGACGTGGCCTTGTTTTTTTGGCTCTTCGCCCGGTTTGTTTTTGCGTTTGAACCGGCATTTGCTCCCGCTTTTGTCCCGGCCTTTGCCCCGGATTTCGTACCGGATTTTTTTCCTGCTTTTGCTTCGCCCTTTGCCCCGGCATTTTTTCCGGAATTCCCGGGGCGGTAGGGGATGAGCACAGGGATGAGGTCCGTCCTGTGGCATCTGACCAGCGCTTCCTTGACCAGGTCGTAGTTTCCCGGGAGTCTGAATTGCATCAGAGCCCGCTGCATGGCCTTGTCGTGAGGATGGCGCGCCACGTATACCTTTTCCATGGTCAGGGGGTTAAGCCCCGTGTAGTACATGCAGGTGGATATAGTACCCGGCGTGGGGTAGAAGTCCTGGACCTGCTTGGGCATGTGGTGAATCCTGTTCAGGTAGAGTGCCATCTCAATCGCGTCGTCGAGCGTGGCGCCGGGGTGTGAGCTCATGAGGTAGGGGACGGCGTACTGGTCCTTTCCGAGCTTCTCGTTCGTTTTATCGAATTCGCTGATGAACTTTTCGTATACCGAGAACTTAGGCTTGCCCATGAGGCTCAGCACCCTGTCCGAGACGTGTTCGGGGGCCACCCTGAGCTGGCCGCTAATGTGGTGCTCGCAGAGTTCGCGCAAAAATCCGCTTTTCTTATCTGCTAAAACGTAGTCGAAGCGGATGCCGGAGCGAACGAACACCTTCTTTACTCCGGGGATCTTTCTCAACGTGCGCAGGATGTCCATGTACACGGAGTGGTCTGCCTTGAGATTCGGGCAGGGTTCGGGAAAGAGGCACTGCCTGTCCTTGCATGCCCCCTTCGTGAGCTGTTTTTTACACGCCGGCTCCATGAAGTCGGCCGTGGGGCCGCCCACGTCGTGGATATAGCCCTTGAATTCGGGGTCTTTGGTCATCTTTACAGCCTCGGCGACGATGAACTCCTTGCTGCGCGACTGTATGATGCGGCCCTGATGGAAGTTCAGTGCGCAGAAGTTGCAGGCGCCGAAGCATCCCCTGTTCGAGGTGATGGAGAACTTCACCTCGGAAAGCGCGGGGATTCCGCCCTGCCTGTCGTATATAGGGTGGGACTTTCCCGTGTAGGGGAGTGCGTAGACGTCGTCCATCTCCGTCTGTGTAAGCGGCTTAGCGGGCGGATTCTGTACCACGTAAAGCGCATTGTCGTACGTCTCGTACATCCGGCTGGCCGCAAAAGGATCGGTGTTTTCGTATTGTACCCTAAAGCTCTCGGCGTAGGCGCGCTTGCTCTCCTTAACCTCCTCGAAGGATGGGAGAGCGATGGCGTCGTATATGGAGTCCCTGTCGCGTGTCTTATAAACGGTTCCGTCCACGAATGTGATCTGATCCGCCGGCAGCCCGGAGTTGAGGGCGTCCGCCACCTCGACGGTGTTGTGCTCGCCCATTCCGTAGCATATTATGTTGGCACCCGACTCGAGCAGTATGGAGCGGCGAATCTTGTTCGACCAGTAGTCGTAGTGGGAGAGACGGCGGAGAGATGCCTCCAGTCCGCCGATTACGATGGGCACACGGCTGCCGTACGCCTTCCTTATCAGGTTGCAATATACGATCACGGCCCTGTCCGGCCTAAGCCCCATTACTCCTCCCGGGCTGTAAGCGTCGGCCTGGCGGTGCTTTTTGGCGACGGTATAGTGGTTCACCAGCGAGTCCATGTTTCCCGACGATACCATGAATCCCAGGCGGGGCTCGCCGAATTCCATTACGGACTTCTCGTCCCTGAAGTCGGGCTGAGCTATGACGCAGACCCTATATCCGTGGGCCTCCAGTATGCGCGTGATGATCGCGGCGCCGAAAGAGGGGTGGTCCACGTAGGCATCACCCGAAACGTAAACGAAGTCCGGACGATCCCAGCCGGTCTCGAGCATTTCTTTTTTATTTATTGGTAAAAATCCGTGACTCATAATCTTCTCCGATAGTTGATTTGAGTATATAATAACACGTTTTTGGCCCGTTCGCAGGGGATGTGGGGGCAGTTTATTGACATCATTCCGGATAGGAATTATATTTTTAAAAGAACGTCTGCAGCTGCAGAACTACCGTCATCCCCGCGTGGTATTATCCTGAAGCGTGGAAGGCAGAGAAGGGGAGTAATATCACAGTTATGGAAAGAAGCAGAATGGAAGCCTTTAGCGATGGCGTTTTGGCCATCATAATAACAATAATGGTGTTGGGCCTTAAAGTGCCCGACGGGACGAATTTTTCAGACATAATGAAAGTCCTGCCGCAGGTGGGAATATACGCCCTTAGCTTTGCTTTTATCGGGGCATACTGGAACAATCACCACCATACGCTGCATGCGCTGACGCAGGTAAACGGGAAGATACTTTGGGCGAATCTGCTCTTTTTATTCGTCATTTCGCTCCTTCCGTTTGCGACTGAGTGGTTCGGCAGAAATCCGCTGGCGCCGGTTCCCACCTTTATGTACGGTGTGGTTATGTTCGCCACGGCATTGTCATTTTTCCTCCTTCGCGTGGCCATAGTCACGCAGGATAAGAACAGCCACGCCTTGAGACAGGTGATGGAGGAAGTCCGCAGAGGCACTATCACCGGAGTGGTTTACATAATTGCGATAGGGCTCTCCATGCGGTTTCCGGCCGTTTCCGTCGTGTTATACCTGATTCTTCTGCTTCTCTGGTTCATGCCCGATCGCGAGCTGGAGAGGATATTGCATGCGACGCACG